>JAHJGZ010000154.1 GCA_018823795.1 Candidatus Omnitrophota bacterium | reverse complement strand
GATAACGTTGAGGTATCAGTAGAATTAATCACACCGATCGCAATGGAGAAGGAATTACGGTTTGCAATACGTGAAGGCGGCAGAACGGTTGGTGCTGGTGTCGTGAGTGAAATAGTTGAATAGGATAATCGATACAAAGAAAGACAAATAGTTTATGGCAACGACAAGTAAAGAAAAAATACGGATTAAACTCAAGGCGTACGATCACCGTATCTTGGATCAGTCTACCGAAGAAATTGTCAATACGGTTAAAAGAACCGGGGCTCGCATATTAGGACCTGTTCCTTTACCAACGACCATTGAAAAGTTTACGGTACTTCGTGGACCAACCATTGATAAAAAGTCACGCGAGCAATTCGAGATTAGAACGCATAAGAGACTATTGGATATTGTAGAACCAACAGCACGCACAGTCGATTCTTTAATGAAATTGGATCTTCCAGCGGGCGTCGATGTAGAAATTAAGTTGTAATATAGTTTCAACGTTCTTTCATGAATATCATATAGGGTGATAGAAATAAAGGAAGATGGTATATCTATTATGAAGTTTGGTTTATTAGCAAAAAAAGTTGGAATGACTAAAATTTTTCGTGAAGATGGAGAGGCCGTACCGGCAACGGTTCTTGAGGTCCAACCTTCTGTCGTTACCCAGGTGAAGACGGTAGAAAAAGATGGCTATTGTAGTGTGCAGTTAGGGTATGGTGAACAAACAGGGAAACGAATGCCCAAAGCGCAAAAAGTAGTTTGTGAAAAACTAGGTATTCCTTATAAAGATGTTTTATATGAAATGCGATGGGATGAAGAGATACAGAATGTACAGCCTGGTGATAGCATAGATATCGAAAACTTTGAAGTTGGTGATATGGTTGATGTAAAGGGAGTATCGGTAGGAAAAGGTTTTCAGGGAGTTGTAAAGAGACATCATTTTAGTGGTGGTCGAGGCTCTCATGGTGATAAAACAGGTAGACGGGGTGGATCTATTGGACAATCCTCATACCCTTCTCGCGTTTTTAAGGGAATGAAGATGCCAGGCCGTATGGGGGGAAGACAAGTAACCGTTCAAAATTTAGAAGTACTCAATGTTGATATTGAAAATCATCTGTTAGTCGTAAAAGGACCGATTCCCGGAGCTGGAAATAATTTCGTGCGGGTGAATATTGCATTGAAGGAAGGTAAAGATAAAGAGATTAAAATAAAAAAAGTTGCATTGCCAGAAAAAAATGAAGAAAAGAAAAAGAATATAGATACACAAGAAGTACCGCAGGCGGCAGCTCCTGTTCATCAACAAGAGCAAAACGATAGCAATAAAAACGCTGAAGATAAAAAAGCATAATGGTATGTCAAAGATAACAGTTTATACAAAAGAAGGTAAAAAGGCGGGAGATATAGAGATAGACTCCGCTATTTTTGAAGCAAAGATAAATGGACGTATGCTTGAGCTCGTTAATCGGTTATATGCAAATAACAAACGAACCGGAAATGCCCATACGAAAACGCGAGCTGAGGTTCGCGGTGGCGGAAAGAAACCTTGGCGGCAGAAGGGTACGGGGCGGGCACGCGTGAGTTCAATACGTTCTCCATTGTGGCGTGGTGGGGGCACTGTTTTTGGTCCACGTACAAGAGAAATCTATAATGTCATTCCTAAACAAATTAGAAAAAAGGCATTAATTTCTGCTTTAAGTAAAAAGTTCAAAGAAAAGAGCATTGTAGTTGTCGATGATATATCATTTGATGAGCCGAAGACTAAATTAGTATACCGCATGCTTTCTAAATTGAAAATTGAAGGGAAAAACACCCTTATGTTTATGAACGAACATGATGAAATGGTAGAGAGAGCATCGCGCAACATTGCAAAACTTTCTTTTAAAAAAGCTAGTGATGCGAATGCGTATCATGTATTACGAAAGCAAATTCTCCTGTTTGACAAAAAAGGAATAAAGGCAATTGAAGAGAAACTGCTCACCATACATGGCAATAAACAGCACACACAGGGAAAAGGTTCAAGTCCGGTTGCGGAATAAATGAAAAGGTATGAGTTATGAAAAATGTGTATGACCTTATACGAAACCCGTTACTTACTGAAAAAGGATCTATCCAACAGGCGGATCACAATAAGTATTTTTTTAAAGTTGATGTACGTGCAAATAAGAAGGAAATAAAGGAAGCAGTGGAAAAAATTTACAATGTAAAAGTTACGAAGGTCCACACAATGAATATAATGGGTAAATTTAAAAGAGTGCGTTATCAACCAGGGCGGACATCAGATTGGAAAAAAGCTATTGTAACATTAAAACCAGGCGATGTAATCGATTTTACATAAGAAAGAAATGGAATAACGGAAATGCCAATTCGGAAATATAAACCAACAACACCGACAAGACGTTTTGCAAGCGTTTTACGTTTTGATCATCTGACGGCGCAGAGACCGTATAAACCATTAACGTTTATGAAGAAAGGTGCCGGTGGACGGAATGCCCATGGGCATATTACCTGTCAGCATCAAGGCGGGGGACATAAAAGGCGTCATAGAATTATCGACTTTAAAAGAGAAAAACATGATATGAAGGCTACGGTATTATCACTTGAATACGATCCAAACAGATCGGCACATATTGCACTTGTGCAATACACAGACAGCGAGAAAAGATATATCCTTGCACCGGATGGACTTAAAGTCGGTGATGTTGTTATGAGTGGTGAGAATGTAGAACTTAAGGTTGGCAATCATACGCCACTTGGTGCGATACCTCCGGGCACGCCTATTCATAATATTGAATTTCATCCAGGACAGGGAGGGAAGTTGGTACGTGCAGCTGGTACATTGGCAGAAATAGCAGCAAAAGAAGATCCTTTTTGTCATATTAAAATGCCTTCGGGTGAAATACGTATGATTAAACTTGACTGTTATGCAACGATTGGGCAGTGTTCTAATGGTGATCACGAACAAATAGTATACGGAAAAGCAGGAAGAAAACGCTGGCTTGGCATTCGTCCTACGGTCAGAGGTGTTGCTATGAATCCAGTTGATCATCCACATGGTGGTGGTGAAGGGAAAACATCAGGTGGGGGGCACCCATCAACGCCCTGGGGTGTTTCAACGAAGGGGTTTAAGACACGTAAGAAAAATAAGGCTTCCAAGAAATTTATTATTAGAGATAGGAGAAAGAAATAATATGGGCCGCTCAAGCAAAAAAGGTTTTTACGTTGAAGAAAAACTTATGGAAAAGGTTTTACGAGTACTACGGACGAGAGATAAAAAACCTATTAAAACATGGTCGCGGCGTTCAACCATAACACCTGAATTTGTGGGAATTAATTTTCTTGTTCATAATGGGCGTAAACACCTACAGGTTTATGTTACAGAGAATATGGTCGGACACCGTTTAGGTGAATTTTCACCGACGCGGACATTTAGAGCGCACAGTGCTTCTCAGGCTAAGTCGAAAGATGTTGCTGGTGGTGCGAAAACATAATTGAAAAGAAAACCGTTGAAATATATAGTAAGGAATAGTTGATTGTAATGGAAGCACGAGCAACAATTAAATTTGTACGCATTGGTCCTCGCAAAGTAAGGCCGGTGATGAATCTTTTGCGAAAGAAATTTGTCCCTGAGGCATTTGATATTCTAAAGAATATCAATAAAAAAGGGGCACGGCTTACTGAGCAACTACTTAAAAGTGCCGTTGCTAATGCAAAAAGGAAAAAGATGGATGATGCGAATCTCTTTATTGCCGATATCCGAGCAGATGGTGGCCCGATATTGAAGAGGTTAATGACACGGTCGATGGGGCGTGCCGATAGAATTTTGAAAAGAACAACACATTTTCAGGTTGTTTTAATTGAAAAAGAAGGAAAAAAACAACAAGCAACAACGGTAGAGGCATCAGGTGCTCACGCTGACGCAAAAGATATAAAGAAAAAAGATAGCACAAAAATGAAAAAAGTCGGAAAGAAAAAAGAAAAAAAAGCGGTGCATAAGTAAAACAAAGGAGATATTCAATTGGGACAGAAAACACATCCATACGGAATGCGACTTGGTTACATTAAACCATGGAAAGCTCGATGGTTTGCTACTAAAGACTATAGTAAAAACCTGTTTGAAGATTTAACTATTAGAAAATTTCTAAAGAAAAACATGGCGAATAGCGGTGTGGCTAATATTGAGATAGAACGATCGGCAAAGCGGTTACGGATTATTATCCATACTGCACGACCGGGTATTGTGATTGGCAGACGCGGATCCGAAATAGATCGTATACGTGCCGCAGTAGAAAAGATGACCGAGAGTGAGGTATTTATTGATATTAAAGAGGTCAAAATCCCTCAATTAGATGCTCAGTTAGTAGCGGAATCAGTAGCACAACAATTAATCAAAAGAGTAGCATTTCGGCGTGCAATGAAAAAGGCGGTTACGGTAAGTATGTCTAAAGGAGCAGAAGGGATAAAGATACGATGCAAAGGACGGTTAGGAGGGTCTGAAATTGCGCGAGCAGAAGGGTATAAGGAAGGGAAAATTCCATTAAATACCTTTCGAGCTGATGTGGATTATGGTTTTACCGAGGCGAATACGACATTTGGCAAAATTGGAATTAAAATTTGGTTGTATAAAGGAGACGCTTTATTGCGCAAATCGGTTACTGAACAAAAACAGGAAGTGGATTCAAAAGATAAAAAAGATACAAAGAAAAAGGTGGATATAGACAATGCCGTTAATGCCCAAGAGAGTAAAATATAGAAAAATTCAACGGGGAAGACGTAAGGGGCTTTCTACCCGTTGTAATACCGTTAATTTTGGTGAGTATGGTATTAAGTGTCTTGGACGTGGTTGGCTTACCAATATACAAATCGAAGCATCTCGTGTTGCTCTTACGCGTCACGTACGACGAGGCGGCAAGGTTTGGATTAGAGTGTTTCCGGATAAGTCAGTGAGTAAAAAACCGGCTGAGACACGAATGGGAAAGGGAAAAGGATCGCCTGAGGGTTGGGTTGCCGTTGTAAAGCCAGGAAAAATCCTTTTTGAAGTCGGTGGAATACCGGAAGAATTAGCTCGATCAGCATTTGCCCTTTGTGCTCATAAATTACCGTTCGCTACCAAATTTGTTAAACGGGGAGGGCGATAATGTTAAAAGTGGATGATGTTCGTGCTATGACGTTAGATGAAATAGAGGCCAAAGTTGATGCCTCTAAAAAAGAATCTTTTTCCCTGCGTGTACAAGCAAAGACCGGAAAATTAGAAAGGCAACACCGTATGCGAGAGTTAAAAAAAGATATTGCGCGATTGTTAACCATCAAAAGAGAAATGAAAACGCGTGAAGCGAAAGATAAAGAGAAGCATAAGGAGCAATAATGACACATACGACACATACGAAAGGTGTACGAGGACATAAAAAAAAGCGCGAAGGAATAGTGCTGAAGAGTAACATGAAAAAAACTATTGTAGTAAAGGTTATGCGCCTCGCACAACATGCTCGCTATAAAAAGTATATCAAAGCAAGTAAAAAATATTATGTCCATGATGAAGAAGGAAAAGCTAAAGTTGGTGATAAGGTAAGAATTGTCGAATCAAAGCCGATGTCGAAGTTGAAACGGTGGCGTTTAACCGAGGTATTATAGATGATTCAAATGAGATCAAAATTAGATGCGGCGGATAATAGCGGAGCGCGTCGACTCGCATGTATTAAAGTAGTTGGATGTGGGAGGAAGAAATATGCCAATGTGGGAGATATTATTTCAGCTTCAGTTAAAGAAGCCATTCCGCATGCTGATATAAAAAAAGGTGACGTTGTCAAAGCGGTTATTGTACGCACAAGGGACGTTATTAAACGGCGAGATGGTTCTACCGTTCGCTTTAATTCGAATGCGGCGGTTATTATCGATAACCAGAAGAATCCGAAAGGAACGCGTATCTTTGGCCCCGTAGCACGGGAACTTCGCGAGAAAAATTTTACTAAAATAATTTCATTAGCACCTGAGGTGGTTTAATTGTGGCACGAATAAGACGAAATGATACTGTGTTTGTCAGAACAGGGAAAGATGTTGGGAAAAAAGGGAAAGTATTACGTATGTCTCCAAAGGAAGGCCGTATATTAGTTGAGGGAGTCAATGTTGTTAAAAAACATATGCGTCCAACTCGAGATAATCCTAAAGGTGGAATTGTAACGGTGGAGAGACCAGTACAGATGTCAAATGTCATGCTTGTGTGTCCACGGTGTTCTAAGCCTACGAGGATCGGAATGAAGCACCTAACCGATGGGACCAAAAAGCGTATCTGTAAAAAATGTCAGGAGATAATTTAATTACCCATGGCTCGTCTATTTGAGAAATATAAAAAAGAAATTGTGCCGAAATTGCGAGAAGATTTTGGTTACAAGAATATCCATACAGTACCAGCGCTTCAGAAGATTGTTATTAATATGGGCGTCAAGGAAGCGGTACAAGATATTAAGATATTAGACCAACTTGTTGAGGAGGTCGCTCTTATTGTCGGGCAAAGACCGGTCATTACTCGTGCAAAAAAAGCAATTTCTAATTTTAAAATACGACAAGGAAACCCGATCGGATTGAAGGTGACGTTGCGAAGAAAGATTATGTATGAGTTTTTAGATCGATTGTTGAATGTGGCTATGCCGCGTATTAAAGATTTTCGAGGAGTATCAGTCAATAGTTTTGATCAAAAGGGGAACTATTCAATGGGAATTCAAGAACAAATTATTTTCCCCGAAGTTGACTACGACAAGGTAAAAAAAGTACAGGGGATGGATATTACTTTTGTTTCTTCAGCAAACACAAAAGAAGAAACAAAAAAACTACTAGAATATCTAGGAATGCCTTTTAGAAAGAGATAGAGGTTATGGCAAAAACAGCGTTAAGAGAAAAACAAAGGCGAAAACCAAAATTTAAAGTCAGAGGGTATAATCGTTGTAAGGTTTGTGGGCGGGCGCGTGGCTTTATGCGACGATTTGAACTGTGCCGCATATGTTTTAGAGAATGTGCGCTGCAAGGATTAATACCGGGTGTGACAAAATCAAGCTGGTAAAGAAATAAGGGGTATATACGTATGTCACTTAATGATCCGATAGCTGATTTTCTTTGCTGTATTCAAAATGCCAGTAAAGCAAAAAAAGAAACGTTGACACTTCCGGCGTCTAACCGCACATTGCGGATTGTAGAGATATTGAAAGAAGAGAGGTTTATTAAGAGTTTTAAGCTTATTGAAGATGGTAATAAACGCTCTGTTCGTATTCATCTTAGATATCTTAAGGGGAATCGCCCTGCAATCAAGAAGATAAAGAAAGTTACCAAACCGGGTTTGAGGCAATATGTTGGTGTAAAAAAAATACCACGTGTTTTAAGTGGTTTGGGCGTTGCAATTTTATCAACCCCGAAAGGTATTATTACTGATGCACAGGCGCGGAAAGATAAGGTTGGCGGCGAGGTTATTTGTAAAATCTGGTGAGTGAGGACATTATTTACGGGATTTTTCAAATACCATAAATAATTAATCCGAACTCATCCTTAACATAGTACAAGATGTTAAGGATAAATAAAAAAGAGGCTGAATAAAGATGTCACGTATTGGCAAAAAACGAGTTCAAATTCCAAAGGAAGCAAAGGTCACCGTAGAAAATAATATCTTCTATGCTGAAGGGCCGAAGGGGAAGCTTTCTGTTGACATTCCTCAAGCAATTACGCTTGATATTAAAGACACTACAATCGGATTTGAGAGAAATAATGATTCAAAAAAGGACCGCGCATACCACGGCCTTATTCGAAACTTAGTGAATAATGCACTGATTGGTGTCAGTAAAGGCTATACTAAAAAGCTCGATATTTATGGTGTTGGTTTTAAAGCGCAGTCGAAAGGGAAGAGCATTAATTTTGCCTTAGGGTATTCTCATACTATCGATTTTCCCATTCCATCTGGCGTGACCGTTACTGTACCGCAACCAACGTCAGTTGTCGTAGAGGGAGCCGATAAAGTATTGGTAGGACAAGTAGCGGCGAATATTAGGGATTTTTTCAAGCCTGAGCCCTATAAAGGAAAAGGGGTGCGTTATAGTGATGAACAGATACGACGTAAACAGGGGAAGGTAGTAGGATAGCTATGTTAAAAAAAGGAATCAATCGCAGAAAAAGACATTATCATATACGAAAAAAGGTTATTGGCAATGAAGCGGTGCCTCGTTTAAGTGTTCAGCGCTCATTAGCCAATTTATATGTGCAGCTTGTCGATGATTATAATGAAAAAACATTATTGGCTTTATCGACGACCTCTCAGGAATTTAAACAACATCATTCCTGCGGAGGCAATGTTAAAGCTGCTGTTGCAGCAGGGGAAATGCTTGCATCAAAGATGAAGGAAAAAGGGATTGAAAGAATTTGCTTTGATCGTGGCGGGTATCGTTTTCATGGCCGAATTAAAGCTTTGGCTGATACATTACGGAAAAATGGTATTGTGTTTTAATAATATAAGGAGTAAAGACATTGGCAAAAGAACAGGAAAATAGTAGTAATAATAGTGCGGCACAGAAAAAGGTTCCGCAGAAAGATTTCAAAAAACACGCGCGTGTTAGTAATGTCTCCCCTGAAGCAGGAGAGGATAATCTTTCTATTGAAAAGGTCATTCATATCAACCGCGTTGTAAAGGTGGTCAAAGGAGGACGTCGGTTTTCCTTTAGCGCGTTAGTCATTGTTGGAGATGGTAATGGATTAGTCGGCTATGGCTCAGGAAAAGCCAACGAAGTAGTTAATGCCATAAAGAAAGGGAATAAGCTTGCGCGTAAAAATTGTATTACTGTACGACGCAAAGGCGATACGATTCCCCATGAAATCATCGGACACTTTGGAGCAGCAAATGTGCTTTTAAAACCTGCACGTCCAGGAACAGGAATTATTGCAGGTGCTGCGGTTCGTGCATTGTGTGAAGCATGTGGAATAAAAAATATCTTAGTAAAAAGTTTAGGTTCTAATAATCCATCAAATGTCGTTAAGGCCGCTATAGACGGTTTTGAAAATCTTGTATTGAAAAGGGATAGATTCGAAGATGAAACATAAACGGGCATATAAAAAGAAAAAGAAAAGAGTCGGACGAGGGAATGGATCCGGTCATGGAAAGACATCGTGTCGCGGAGAGAAAGGACAGATGTCGCGTGCAGGCTCGGGCACAACGCCGGGATTTGAAGGCGGTCAGATGACCTTTATTAGGCGTCTGCCGAAACGTGGTTTTAATAATGCTAATTTCAAAAAAGATATTAAGATTGTCAATGTCGATACCCTCAATAAAATTAATGAAAAAGAAATCACCCCTGAGATATTACTGAGTCTCAATGTAATAGAACAAAAAGGGGATGGCGTTAAGGTGTTGGGAAAAGGGAAAATAGATAAAGCGTGTACGGTCCATGCTCATTATTGTTCAGCGAAGGCAAAACAGAAAATCGAGCAGGCAGGTGGAACCGTAGTAATTGTTTCTCAATAATTTTGTAATATGATACAAGCTTTTTTCAATATATTTAAAATTCCTGATCTAAAAAAGAAAGTTCTTTTTACCCTTTTTATTATTGGCGTATATCGAATCGGTGCTTTTATACCGACGCCGGGGATTGATGGGCATGAGTTGAGTCTTTTTTTTGAACGGGTCACACAAAGTGCGGGCGGCGGGCTCTTTGGCATAATGAGTATGTTTACCGGTGGTGCATTGAATAACATGACTATTTTTGCACTTGGTATCATGCCGTATATTTCCGCATCTATTATTTTTCAACTTTTAACAGTAGTTATTCCAGCACTTGAAAAACTTTCAAAAGAAGGTGAAGAGGGAAGACGGAAAATTATCCAGTATACACGCTATGGTACGGTCGTTCTTAGTTTGATTCAATCATTTTTTATTAGTATGTGGCTTGAAAACCCTAATGCGTTTCAAGGGCATCTTATTGTTCCCAATCCAGGATGGGCGTTTCGCATTATGACTATGATCACCCTTACGACCGGCACCGCATTTATCATGTGGCTCGGTGAACAAATAGATGAACGGGGAATTGGAAATGGCATATCTCTTATTATAACGGCAAATATTATTTCACGCTTACCGGTAGCGTTGTATCAGACATTTATTTTAATTTCACCTTTTGATCCTGCCAGGCAACAGATGCCGTATTGGAAATTAGCGGTTCTCTTTGTATTAATGGTCGGCACAGTTGTTGGGGTTATTTTAATTATACAAGGACAGAGGAAAATTCCTGTTCAATATGCGAAAAGGGTTGTTGGTCGTAAGATGTATGGTGGTCAAAGCACCTATCTTCCATTGAGAGTTAATCAGGCTGGTGTTATACCGGTCATTTTTGCTCAGTCTGTTATTTTATTTCCAGCAACATTAGCTGGTTTTATTGCTAACCCATTTTTGCGTAGTTTGGCAGGTATCTTACAGGGTGGTTTTTGGAGTGGAATCTTATATGCTTTACTTATTGGTTTTTTCTGTTATTTTTATACGGCGATCACTTTTAATCCTGTTGATATTGCAGAAAATATTAAGAAGTATGGTGGTTTTATTCCAGGAGTTCGACCGGGAAAAGCAACCGCAGAATTCCTTGATTTCGTTATGACACGTATTGTATTGAGCGGCGCTGTATTTCTAGCACTCATTGCGCTTTTTCCGAAAATTATTTCTTCACCAAAGGTAATGAATATTCCGTATTTAATAGCAAGTTTTTTTGGTGGCACCGGACTTTTGATTATTGTCGGGGTGTTACTCGATACAACAAAAGCGATAGAATCACAACTCGTCATGCGACACTATGATGGATTTGTTAAAAAAGGGCGTATCAAAGGGAGACGATAGGAAGCGTGAATTTAGTTTTGTTAGGGCCACCAGGTGCGGGAAAAGGAACGCAAGCAACAGTTATTAGTAAAAAATACAAGATTTCGCATATTTCAACAGGGGAAATATTACGTAATCGTATTAAAGATGGTTCTGAGCTTGGCAAGCAGGTGAAGTCTTACGTTGAAAGTGGCAAGCTCGTTCCTGATGACTTAGTCATTCAAATGGTGCAAGAGCGGCTTCAGAAAGAAGATTGTGCTGAAGGATTTATTCTTGACGGGTTTCCGAGGAATGAAAACCAAGCCGAGGTATTAGAGGCGTGCCTTAAGGGATTGAATAAACAGCTCGATTCAGCCTTGAATTTTGACGCAAGTGAGCACGTGATTTTAGAACGGCTTACCGGTAGGCGTGTTTGCGAAAAATGCAGCGGCAATTTTCATATAAAAAATATGCCGCCCAAAGTAGAAGGCATTTGTGACGGTTGCGGTAGTGGTCTCGTGCAGCGTAAAGACGATAATGAAGAAACGATCAAGAAGCGACTTGCAGTATATCGTGAAAGCGCTCAGCCGTTATTGGACTATTACGAAAAAAAAGGAATATTAAAAACAATTCCGGCAGACCGTGATTATCGCGAAATTGAAAAGATATTAACCGAATATTTTAGTTCACCCCGTTAGAGCGCATCATCTAATGGGCTGATTAAGGAATTATAGAGCAGTAATACTTAATTAGTTTGTACAGAAAATTTATTTATGATTTTCTCCAACAGAGTACATAAATGATTTCTTTGAAATCTGAGAGGGAAATAGAACTCATCCGTAAAGCGGCAGAAATTGTTCACGTTGTTTTACAGGAGATTCAGAGTGCTATTAGTCCCGGTGTCAAAACTATTGTATTAGATCGCATTGCAGAACGGATAATAGACGAGCGTGGAGCAATCCCTGCTTTTAAAAATTATCATGGTTTTCCGGCGAATATTTGTTCTTCTATTAATGAAGAAGTAGTACATGGGATACCTTCTGAGCGAAAACTGCAGGAAGGTGATATTGTTAGTATTGATGTCGGTGTTAAGCATGAAGGCTATTATGCAGATGCAGCACGGACGTGGCCGATTGGTACTGTTGATAAGAAAGTATTACGATTAATTGATGTTACACGCAGCTCTTTTTTTCATGCAATAGGTTTGATACACGCTGGTTCACGATTGGGCGATCTTTCAAATGCTGTTCAGACATATGTCGAAGGACATGGGTATTCTGTGGTGCGTGATTTTGTTGGACACGGTATAGGGCAGTCAATGCATGAAGAACCACAAATTCAGAATTTTGGTGAAAAGGGGACAGGCCCGGTTCTGAAAGATGGAATGACTTTAGCAATAGAACCGATGGTAAATATGGGAACATGGCGTGTAAAGATATTAGAGAATCAATGGACGGTGGTAACTGCTGATGATTCGCTTTCAGCACATTATGAAGACACCGTTGTTGTTCGCAGTGATAAAGTGGAGGTTTTAACATAAATGTCAAAAGAAGATGCAATTGAAGTAGAAGGAACGATTGTTGAACCGTTGCCGAATGCAATGTTCCGAGTCGAATTGGAGAACGGACATAGGGTTTTGGCACATGTGTCGGGGAAAATGCGTATGCATTATATCCAAATTTTGCGGGGAGATCGCGTACGATTAGAACTTTCTCCGTATGATCTCAATCGAGGAAGAATTACTTTTAGACTTAAATAAAATCTATCAGAAAAGAAGAAGAGGACAAAAATGAAAGTCCGTTCATCAGTAAAAAGAATTTGCGAAAAATGTAAAATAATTAAGCGAAAAGGGATTGTTTACGTAATTTGTGAAACGCCGAAGCACAAGCAAAAACAGGGATAAAAAGCGCGGGCGGTAAGCCTAGAGCATTTGTGTATTAGAAAACAGGGAGAGTGAAACGATGGCAAGAATAGTAGGAATTGATTTACCGCGAGAAAAGCGAGTTGATGTGGGATTAACGTATATATTTGGCATAGGCCTTGTTTCTTCACGGAAGATTTTGAAAGAAGCCACCGTTGATTCTTCTAAAAGAGTTAAGGATCTCACTGATCAAGAAGTTGCTGCAATATCGAGCGCGATACAAAAAGGCGGATATAAAGTAGAAGGAGATCTTAGACGTGACATTCAACAGAATATTAAGCGTCTCATGGATATCGGTTGTTATCGTGGCTCACGGCACATTAAAGGTTTGCCGACTCGCGGACAACGCTCGCATACGAATGCGCGGACACGTAAAGGAAAACGTAAGACAGTCTCAAGAATTAAGAAAGCACCAGCACCAGCACCGGCATAGGATATGTCTGAACGTATTCCCGCCGCTAAAGCGAAACAGCGGGGATTAATTCGTCCCTTCCTATAATATAAAAAATAGAGAGGGACTCATTAAAGGAGATGCAATGGTAAAAAAGAGTAAAAAACAAAAACACGTTCCAAAAGGAGTTGCACACATCGTGGCAACTTTTAATAATACTATTATTACTATTACTGATTTAGAGGGGAATGTTGTTGCGTGGTCTTCTGCGGGAGCCGCGGGCTTTAAGGGATCGCGAAAATCTACCCCCTTTGCTGCGCAAATTGCATCTGATCGTGCAGCGCGAAAAGCACTTGAACATGGTATGAAGGAAGTTGATGTCCTCGTAAAAGGACCTGGGTCAGGACGGGAATCGGCAATTCGAGCGTTGCAGTCAGGAGGGCTGTCTGTACGTTCTATAAAAGATATCACACCCATTCCTCATAATGGTTGTCGACCTCCGAAGAGGAGACGCGTATAAATTTTCATAAATTGACAAGTTGTTAAATGTCTGAATTGTTTATTTTGTAACGGTATAGAAATAGAGTAAGTAAGGAGTGATTAATGGCGCGAAGAACGGGAGCAAAATGCAGGTTGTGTAGGCGTGAAAGTATGAAGTTATATTTAAAAGGCATACGCTGTTCAGGCGATAAGTGTGCAATAGAGCGACGGAATACGGTGCCGGGACAACATGTGCGAGCAAAACGGAAATTATCGACTTATGGAGTGCAGCTACGGGAAAAACAAAAAATGAAGAAAATGTACGGCATGCTAGAAAAACAATTCCGTATTTTTTTTGATCGGAGTGCACGCAAGAAAGGTGTTACGGGCGATATTCTTATTCAACTGCTTGAGAGAAGACTTGATAATATTATCTATCGGTTGCTATTCGTTACTTCTCGCGCCGAAGCTCGGCAAATGGTATATCATGGTTTAATTAAAGTAAATGGCAAGAAAGTGACTATTCCTTCGTATACGGTTAAAGTTGATGATGTCATTGAAGTTGCTAAGAAAGATTCTGTTGAAAAAAGAGTAAAAGATAATTTAGAAATGTTTAAAGATAGAGTTGTTCCTGAATGGTTATCGTTAGATCGAAATCTTATTCAAGGTAAGATTGAGCGTTTGCCGACTAAAGTCGATGCGCATCTTCCTATTGAAGAGAATTTGATCGTTGAATTATATTCGAAATAAGAGCACGAATTATAATAGATTTGCTGCCGTATACAATAAATCGCAATATATAAAATGCCAATATAGGAGGTACACACGATGGGAATTAGATGGAAGTCATTTGAAATACCAAAAAGGTTGGAATTTGAAGCATCGTCTACGACACCCACCTATGGTAAAGTTATCGCTGAACCGTTTGAACGTGGCTTTGGCCATACTATCGGAAACTCCCTCAGAAGAGTTTTGATTTCTTCCATAGAAGGGGCTGCCGTCTCTAACGTGCGCATTAAGAATGTCATGCATGAATTTGCGACTATTAATGGCGTTGTTGAAGATGTCGCACAGATTACTCTCAATATTAAAAAACTTGTTCTTAAATCGCATACCCGTCAGCCGAAAACAATAACCATTAAAGTTAATAAAAAAGGACCGGTCTTTGCGCGTGATATTGAAACTGATGAAACGGTAGAAATAGTAAATAAGGATTTACTGATTGCAACGCTCACGAAAGATGTTAAATTCCATGTTGAAATGGATGTCATTAAAGGGCGTGGCTATGTACCCGCTGAACGTAACAAACAAGAGAATAGTCCCATCGGAACTATTCCTCTTGATACCAGTTTTGGGCCTGTTACTAAAGTTAATTATTCCGTTGAGGAAACACGTGTTGGACAAATGACCGACTACGATAAATTGATTTTGGAAATATGGACCAATGGCGCAATGACTCCCGAAGAGACGTTACTGTACGCATCAAATATTCTACAAAGGCATCTGGATATTTTTGTCAATTATGGAGAATTACCAGAGGAAGAAGAGGAAGAGGAAGAGACAGAAGATAAAGAATTTTTAGAATTGATTAACAAGCCAATCACCGAGCTGGAACTATCCGTGAGAAGTGCTAATTGCTTAGATGCCGCAACCATTAAAACAATTGGTGATTTAGTTCGTAAAACCGAATCAAAAATGTTAAAGTATAAAAATTTTGGGAAAAAATCATTAACTGAAATAAACGCGATCCTTTCCAGCATGGGATTATCCTTAGGTATGGATGTTGAGGCGCGATTGATGAGGAAGAAGAAACATGAGACATCAAAGGCATAGAACGTCATTAGGAATCAAGAGCGGTCACCGTCGTGCGTTAGTGAACAATACTGCCATTAATTTAATTAAGCATAATCGTATCACAACGACACTAAAACGGGCGAAAGTGGTCTCACAATTTGTTGACAAACTTGTTACCTTAGCCAAACGGAAAGACCTCCATGCACAGCGACAGCTTTTTTCGTCTTTGAAGTCGCGTGAACTTGTGCAACGCATGATTAATGATGTTGCACCGCGCTTTGCAAAACGTAACGGTGGATATACCCGGGTTCTGCGGTATAAAAATCGAGCTGGTGATGGAGCGATAACCGCTATTTTAGAATTTACTGAAATATCTGAGGTCAAAGAAAAAGGTAAGGGAAAGAAGAAGAAAGTGAAGAAGGAAATAAAAGGGGCTTCAGTTGCTGATGAAGAGAAAATGGAGAAAAGAGCATCAGTTGATTCTCAAGATCAAAAAGAAGAGAAAAAAGAAGAAAAAATTAAAGAGAAAGCGAAGGAAAAAGAAAAAAAGGATATAGGGAGTAACGGTGGAGATGAGGAAACGCCACCGGACAAAGAGAAAAAGGGTAGTTTTTTTACCAATCTTCGTGGATACCTGAAAAAGTAAAGGGTAACGCATGAAACTTTCCAACCGCATTGTGACAGTCTCCCCATCGCTAACACTTCAGATAACCGCAAAAGCAAAAGAGCTGAAAGCACAGGGGCGCGATGTCATAAGCTTTGGTGCTGGTGAGCCGGATTTTGATACACCCTCACATATTAAAGAAAAAGCTATTGAAGCAATTAATAATGGTTTTACTAAATATACGCCAGCATCAGGGATGCCTAGTCTTAAAAAGGTGATTGTTGAAAAATTTAGTCGTGACAACGCGCTCAATTTTCAAGAAAATCAGATTATTATATCCTGTGGTGCAAAACATTCTCTTTTCAATATTTTTCAAGTATTGCTGAATGAGGGGGATGAGGTTATTATACCGGCTCCTTATTGGTTGAGTTATCCAGAAATGGTAAAACTTGCAGGCGGTGTACCGGTTTTTATTGAAACAACCCAACCAAATAATTTCAAGATCGATGCCGTTGCATTACAAAAAGCTCTCACAAAGAAAACTCGTGTTCTTATTCTTAATTCCCCGTCAAATCCAACCGGTGCTGTATATACGAAGGCAGAGTTACAAGCTATTGCCGATTGCGCAGTGAAGCATTCTTTGTATGTGGTCAGTGATGAAATATACGAAAAGTTACTGTATGACGGACTCAAACATGTTTCTATTGCCTCATTAGGAGAGAAAATAAAAGATTATACGATTACGGTTAATGGCGTGAGTAAAAGTTTCGCAATGACCGGATGGCGTATTGGATATATCGCTGCGCCAGCAGAGATAGCAAAAGCAATTGGCACACTGCAGAGTCATTCGACATCAAACCCAACGAGCTTTGCACAAGTTGGTGCGTTGGAAGCGTTACATGCCGGAGAGGCAGCATGTAAAAAGATGGTCACTGTTTTTTCAAAACGACGCGATTTAATTATAAAAGAACTTTCAGCCATTGAAGAGATCATTCCGTTTAAACCATCGGGAGCTTTTTATGCTTTTTGCGACATTTCTCGAACAGGACTTACCGCCATGGATTTTGCAACCCGTATTCTTGATGAAGCAAATGTCGCGGTCATTCCTGGTGAACCTTTCGGAAGCCCACACCATATTCGTTTAAGTTTTGCTATTAGTGATGAGGCTATTTGTAAAGGAGTAAAGCGAATAGGAGAGTGGGTGCATACGTTGTAAGCAGTAAGTTTAAAAATGAAAAAGCGGACAATTTTTTAATTGTCCGCTTTTTTTTATTTAAAGCGTATTACTCAAAAAGTTTTTTCTCACACTTTTGCTTCAGCTTCTTTTGATGCTTTCGCTTCAGCAATGACCTTTTGTACGATGTGGGCAGGGACCTCTTCATAATGAGAAAAATCAATAGAAAAAGAGCCGCGTCCTCCGGTCATAGAGCGCAGTTCATTTGAATACGTAAAAATTTCAGCAATAGGGATTTGTGCTTTTATCGCTTGCATATGACCAACGGCATCCATTCCTTGCACTCGACCACGTTTACCATTTAAATCACCCATAATTGCGCCGGTAAAATCGTCAGGTACCGTAACCTCAATGTTCATAATGGGTTCCAAAATGATAGGGCAGGCAGCAAGAAATGCTTCTTTAAAGGCCTTGGATCCGGCAATTTTAAAAGCAATTTCTGATGAATCAACGTCATGGTAAGAACCGTCATATACTGTAGCGCTGACGTCGACGACCGGATATCCTGCCACGATACCATCTGGCAGGGTACTCTGTATTCCTTTTTCAATGGCGGGCAAAAAGCCTTTGGGAATAGTACCACCAACGGTTTTGTTAATAAACTCAAAACCACTGCCCCGTTTAAGAGGTGCAATTTCTAAATAGACCTCGCCATACTGTCCGCGACCACCGCTTTGTTTTTTATGTTTTTCATGCCCCTTAGCTTTTTTGCGGCATGTTTCTTTGTACGCAATTTTTGGTTTGCCGATTTCAACCTCAACATGGAATTTATTTTTTAAACGATCCAATATAACATCAATATGCAAATCACCAAGGCCGGAGAGAACCATTTCCTTTGTTTCAGCATTTTTTACAATGGTGACAGTTGGATCATCCTCTGAGAGTTTATGAAGCCCGGTTGCAATTTTTTCTTCATCCCCCTTCTGCTTCGGATGAATTGAAAATGACAGTGCCGGTGAAGGATAGACCATGGGTGCATATTCGATTTTTTTTGATGCTATGCAAAACGTGTTATTAATCGTTGCGTATTTTAGTTTCGGGACAACAACGATATCACCTGCAGATGCTTCATCAATACTGATTTGTTCTTTGCCGCGCATGATAGAAAGATGCCCGAGCCTCTCTTTTTTATCTTTGTTAGGTATAAATACTTCAGAATTGGGCGTTATGGTTCCTGAATAGATTCTAAAAAACGTTAAGTGCCCGATGAAAGGATCGGTGATTGTTTTAAAGACAAACGCGCTAAATGGAGCATCTTTTTGAGGGCTACGTGTTTCACCCTCAGGTAGTCCTGAAACATCACCGATATCGCTTGGTGAAGGGAAATACGTACAGATTGCTTCAAGAAGTTCATCAATTCCGATACTTTTTTCAGCAGAACCACAGAGGATGGGAACAATAGCCCCTTGCGCGATACTTTTCTGAAATCCTTTTGCAATTTCATCTGGGGAAAGGGTTTCTCCACCGAGATATTTTTCAAGTAATGAATCATCGGTCTCAGCAATAGTATCCTGTAGTTTCGTTTTTGCTTTCTTTATCTTTTCCTTAAGGGTATCGTCAACACTTTCACATCCTTTTTCGTTCATGACATTAACAATACCTTTAAAATTTGCCCCTGCGCCGATAGGAAGGTGCAGAGGAACACAATTTTTTCCAAATGTTTCTGTGATTGAGGCAAGTATTTTTTCAAAATTGGCCTGATCTTTATCCAATTTGTTAATAAAGAGAATGCGAGGACGATTTCCCTTCTCAAGTTCTTTCCATGCCTTCATTGCACCGACCTGAAGCCCAGCAGTTACGTCGATAACAATAATTGTGCAGTCTGTAGCACGAAGAGCTCCCACCGTATCGCCAAAAAAATCGGCATAACCGGGTGTATCGATAACGAACAATGAAAAATTATTATAGGAAAAAGATAAAACTTTTGAATTAATAGTGATTTTTCTTCGCTTTTCATCCTCCTGATAATCACACATTGAAGTGTTGTTATCAACTTTCCCTAAGCGATTATTTGCACCGGTCTTAAAGAGTAGGTTTTCAATAATACTCGTTTTGCCACAACCGCCGTGTCCGGCAACAGCCAATGTTCGGGTATTTTCTATCGGTGTTTGTTTCATGAATGTTCCTCCCAATTGTTTAACAGCGTGGTCATAAGTAGTTGAAAAGTAGGCAGTTGAGTCTTGTATCGTGAGCATTAATTATATCAAATAGATACTTTTTTTGCCACTAAAAGTTTATAAAACGTTTTTTCGTATATCGTTGATAATCAGCAAGATAGAGAAAGGTAGATTATTTATAATTCTTATTTGAAGTATGGTATTTAACGGAGTAAGATTATCAGTATTATGAATACTGCACTGAAACTTATTGTTGGACATACCTATACCATGGATGAAGTAACAGGAAAGCTTCTTGATTATAACTATACCAAGACCGATGACGTTATGAGACCGGGGGAGTTTGCAACGAGGGGCAATATCGTTGATATATTTCCTTTTAATTTTCGATTACCGATTCGGATCGAATTTGATTTTAATACCGTTGCTTCAATACGAGATTTTACTCTTTCCCGAGGAGAAACCGCAGCGACCTATACCACCGTAACCGTTTTACCGGTCCATGAATTTTTTAGCCGAAAACAGACAAAAGAGTTTTTTACTGAAGATGATCCATTGAAAGCATTTTTAAAAATAAAAAAGGGAGATTGTGTTGTCCATGTTAATTATGGAATCGGACGTTATTTAGGGATAAAAATCCTTAAAGTTAAAGGAGAAGCAAAAAAATATTTTTCGATTGAATATGCGGGCGGGGAAATCCTTTATGTTGAAGCAGATGGCCGTCCGCTCATTGAACGATACATCGGTCTTGAAGGAAAGAAGCCAAAACTCAACAAACTGCGAACCAAAGATTGGGAACGGGTAAAAACGCGTGCCCGTCTTGCCGTAAAAAATATGGCACGCGATATGATACGATTGCAAGCGAAGCGAAACATACTTCGGGGATTTCAATATAATAAAGATATTGACTGGCAGAATGAGTTTGAAGATGAATTTTCCTTTCAGGAAACACCTGACCAGATTCGTGCCACCAGAGAAGTTAAACAAGACATGGAAAGTCCAACCCCCATGGATCGCCTGATTTGTGGAGATGTGGGCTACGGCAAAACTGAAGTTGCCATGCGCGCAGCTTTTAAAGCCATAATGAATAATAAACAAGTTGCTCTGCTTGTGCCGACCACTATTTTAGCGGAACAGCATTATTTGACGTTTAAAGAGCGGGTGCGTAGCTATCCCATTACAGTGGAAGCACTTTCTCGGTTTAAGACCAGAGGGGAGCAGAAGGAAATCGTCGCACACTTAAAGGATGGTTCATGTGATATTGTGATCGGAACCCATCGATTACTTTCTCGCGATGTTTCATTTAAAAATTTAGGACTCGTTATTGTTGATGAAGAACAGCGTTTTGGCGTTCATCATAAGGAGAAGTTAAAACACTATCGTGAACTTGTTGATGTATTAACGTTAACCGCAACCCCCATTCCACGAACACTCTATATGTCATTAGTCGGTGTGCGTGATATTTCAATGATTATGACACCGCCTCAATCACGACTTCCGATACGTACTGAAGTGTGTGACTATGACGATGAAAAAATCAAAGAGGCTATTAAACGAGAGCGATCACGTGGTGGACAGATCTATTTTGTCCATAATCGTGTTCAATCGATAGATAAAATACATACTCATCTTACCAAGCTGATGCCTCAGGTCACGTTTCGCGTTGCACACGGACAAATGCCACCGACGATACTTGAGAAAGTCATGCAGGAATTTTTCAATGGTGATATCGATTGTCTTATTTCAACGAATATTATCGAATCAGGGCTTGATGTCCCGAATGTCAATACGATTATTGTGAATCGTGCGGATACATTCGGACTATCTGACCTCTATCAATTACGGGGCCGGGTAGGACGCTTTGAAGTAAAACGCCAGGACTATGGTTATTTTCTCATTCCGAAAAAAGCGGTGATAACTGACGAAGCACGAAAACGGCTTCATGCAATTGCCGCCTATACTGAACTGGGATCAGGCTTTAAAATTGCGATGGAAGATTTAGAACTCCGTGGCGCAGGAAATCTTTTAGGGCATGAGCAAAGTGGGTTTATTTATCAAGTGGGCTTTGATCTCTACTGTCGTTTATTACATGAAGCGGTTGAAGAGGAGAAAAAGAGGAAAAGTAATTGCGTGAGAGATGGGTAATATGTTATAGTACTATCTTGCTACGAAGGAATGTCCGGAAAAAGCATGTAACTGATTATAAAATATAAGGTAAGGAAGTTATGTATAAAAGGATTATTTTTGCATTATTCATTATTATGGCAAGCAGGTCGGCTTACGCCGAAACCGTTAACCGTATTGTTGCCGTGGTAAATGATGAGGCAATTACGCAAAGTGAATTAGACGTATTGCTTGTCCCGCTTTATAAACAATATCGGTCTGTATATAGTGGTGATGAATTTGTTACAAAAATGAATGAAGCCCGTTCTAATCTTTTAAACCAATTGATAGAAGATCGACTTGTTGCGCAAGAAGCAAAACGGATTGGTGTAAAGGTGTCTGAAGACGAGATTGAAGTACAGGTTGAAGAGGTGAAGAAGAAGTTCGTTAGTGAAGAAGCGTTTAATGATTTTCTTTTTCAACAAAACATCACTATTGATAAGCTTTATAAACGTTATGAGGAGCAAATCGCAATACGAAAACTTCATCAATATGAAGTGCGACAAAAAGTTGTCGTCTCGCCGGGGGAACTAGAAACGTATTATGAGGAACATCTTGACGATTTTACTGAAAAGGAAAAATTGAAGGTTAGAACTATACTCATAAAGAAGAAAAGGGGAGAGGAAAGTATCGTTGATGAAGCGAAAAAGAAGATGGATATCGTCGTTGAAGAATTAAAAAAGGGAGTTTCCTTCGCTGAACTTGCACGACAATATTCTGGAGGAACCCATGCAGCCGAAGGAGGCGAACTGGGGTTTATTACCAAGGGTGAATTAATTCCTCAATTTGATGCGGTGCTTTTTGGCCTTTCAGTCGGTGAACGTTCCCCTATTTTAGAAACAGATATCGGGTTTCATATCTTTTCTATCGATGCAAAACAGGAAAAGAAGGTAAAAGAACTTCCCCAAGTTAAAGAAGAAATCCGGGACCGCATTTTTCGCTTCAAATCAAAGGAACGTTTTAAAACGTGGATGAATGAACTCAAAGAGAATGCGTATATCTCGATAAAATAAAAAAAGGATTACCTTTTTGTAGGGGCGCAGTTACTGCGCCCCTACTATCGTTTCAAAAGAGGTATGTGTGATACACAAGAGAAAAAAGAAATCAAAAATCATTGCCATAACCATGGGAGATCCTGGTGGCATTGGACCTGAAGTAACCCTCAAAGCATTAGCCCATCCTGAGATTAAAAAACTTGCCCATCGTAGAGGAAATAAAATTTCTTTTTGTATTCTCGGTAGTCCTGACATTTTCGCAGAAAATGTTCGTATTATACGTCCGCGTCTTTCGTGTAATGTTATCTCTTGTATTGATAAAACAATAGTGTCGTCACAAAAGGTCAATATCCTTGACCTTGGCGATGATGCCCGTGAAGTTACTATTGGCACTGTTTCGTTAGCGAATGCGGTTTTAGCGTATCATGCATTGGAAGTCGGCGCTCAATTAGCGTTTCATCATATCGTTGATGCACTGGTTACTGCTCCGATCAATAAGGAAGCATTACAGCTGTTTTGTCCTTCTTTTACCGGTCACACTGAATATCTTGCACGTATTGCAAAGATAAAAAAATATGCAATGCTTCTTATGGGAGGACCGTTGCGGGTTGTGTTAGCAACGATGCATATGCCGCTTCACAAAGTGAGCTCGACGCTTAATCAGAAAGATATTCTCACCAAAATAGAGCTTATAGACACGTTTTTAAAAAAACAACTGCGTATAAAAAAGCCGATTATCGGTGTTGCTGCCTTAAATCCTCATGCTGGTGAAGGGGGGAAAGTCGGACGAGAGGAAATTGAAATAATAAGTCCTGCCATAAAAAAGGCTCTCCGAAAGGGCCTGCGTGTTAGGGGCCCGATACCGGGCGATGTGATTTTTCATGATGCAATAAAAGGAAAATATGACGCTCTTCTGGCCATGTATCATGACCAGGGGTTAGGCCCGCTGAAGATGCTTGCTTTTGATAAAGGAGTTAATATTACGCTTAATCTTCCCTTTGTAAGAACCTCCCCGGATCATGGAACCGCTTTTGATATTGCATATAAAAATAAAGCAAATCCCGATTCAATGATTGAAGCAATTAAAACAGCAATTCAATTAATATAAATTATTATGAATGTATTACACGTTCTCCGCACATATCACATCCATCCTCTTAAACGATTAGGGCAAAATTTTCTCATTGATAACAATATCCAAGACAAGCTCTGTGGTGCCCTTAATCTTAAGGCCCATGATGCGGTGCTTGAAATTGGTGCAGGATGTGGCGCCTTAACAGAAAAAATAGCGTGGCAGTGTTCTTACCTTCTCGCGATTGAGTGTGACAAGAAGCTTTGTCACATTTTACAGCATGAAATAGTTTCTCAATGTGATCATGTGAGTATTGTGTGTGAAGACATCCTAAAGGTTAATGTAGAAAAACACCTTGGAACGAAAAGGGTAAAGGTAATTGGTAATTTGCCATACTATATAACGACAAAAATTCTTTTTTGGTTAGTGAAGTATAGAAAGCATATTGACTATGCTATTCTTACGATGCAGAAAGAAGTTGCTGAACGGTTACTGTCCGCACCGGGGAAAAAGACCTATGGCCGATTGACCGTCAGTTTGCGTTTTTTTGCCGAGGTCGAAAAACTTTTTGACATAAAGGCAAATTCATTTTGTCCGGTTCCGGAGGTGACCTCGACAGTCGTGAAAGTAACCTTTCGAGATCCACAACCAAAAGCATTTGATGAACCATTATTTTTAAGGGTCGTTGAAGCATTATTTCAAGAACGTCGGAAGAATGTTCATAATGGACTGTGTCTCGTGAAAACACGACGAATTACCAAGCAGGAGGCAGAACGGATTCTGAACGCGTGTAACATACCGCTTAAAAAAAGGGCTGAAGAGTTAATGCTTAAAGATTTTATGACGCTTACACGCTGCATCAGTGCTATGAAAGAGGGGGTCACCCCGTTAGAGAATGAGCAAAAACAATGGTATAATGGTAACTAAAAGTGCTATTAATAACGCACTATTTTATCGGTAAAAATATGGCAGGAACATCCTCTAACGGGGTGAATTGACATTTCGGGATGCCTATGCTAGTATGCTACCTTTATTACGGCGAATAGTGTAATAACCCTTTGAAGGAACATATAGTTATGAGTAATAAGACTGCATTTAATATCCAGAAAGTGACCACATTAGCGCGGTTAAATCTAGCCGATAATGAGAAGAAACGTTTAGAGGCTGACCTTCAGAATATTATTACCTATGTAGATAAACTCAATGAGCTTAATACAGAGAATATTGAAGCAACGAGCCATGTTTTAAACATCGAAAATATCTTTCGTAAGGATGCAGTGGCTCATACTCATTCTGCGGATGAGGTATTGAAGGTCTTACCTGATTCACGCAAAGATGGAAAATTTTTTAAAGTTCCAAAAGTGATTGAAGAAAGTTAACGATGGATCTATACACGGGAACCATAAAAAACACCGTTGATTATATCGGCGGCGATCGTGAGAAGGCAAAAGCTGTTGTTCGTTCTTTAGGGGAGCGTGTTCAGACAGTTGACAAACGTATTGGGGCATATGTTGGTTTTGACGCGGCGACTGTTCTTAAACAGCTTGAGGCGATAAAAAATAATACACCCTATTTTGGGCTGCCCGTTTCCCTAAAAGACAATATGTGCACTCAAGGATGGGAGACAACGTGTTCGTCTAATATTCTGCAGGGATATATTCCTCCCTATAATGCGACGGTAGTGGAAAAACTCAAAGAAAAAGGTGCATTCGTATTTGCAAAATGTGATATGGATGAATTTGCTTTCGGTTCCTCGTGTGAAACGTCGTGTTATAACAATCGTGCACAGAAACAGAAAAAGATTAAAAATGGTCCGACATCCAATCCGTGGGATTGTGGGCGGGTCGTCGGTGGGTCCAGTGGTGGATCAGCAGCCTGTGTTGCAGCAGATGAAGCTATTTGTGCACTGGGTTCTGATACGGGTGGTTCTATTCGGCAACCGGCCGCGTTGTGTGGTGTCGTCGGATTAAAACCTACTTATGGAAGAGTTTCTCGATACGGGCTCATTGCATTTGGATCCAGCCTTGATCAGATTGGTCCGCTTACTAAAACGGTTGAGGATTCAGCGCATATGCTCGGTATTATTGCAGGCTATGACGAGAAAGATTCCACCTCAGCCAATGTTCCCGTACCAAATTATACACAAAGCTTAATAGATAATGTTAAAGGGCTTTGCGTAGGAATTCCTAAAGAATATTTTATTGAGGGGGTCGATCCTGATGTTAAAGAGGCGATTAAGAGTGCAATTGATATGTATACATCATTAGGTGCACACTGTAGTGACGTATCACTGCCACACACAGAATATGCTGTTTCGGTCTACTATGTCATTGCCACTGCAGAGGCAAGTTCAAATCTTGCACGTTTCGATGGCGTTCAATACGGCTATCGCTGTGATAAGGGCGATCTCCATACTATGTATTTTGAGACACGGAATCGGGGATTTGGCCAAGAAGCAAAACGGAGAATTCTTCTGGGAACGTTTGTTCTTTCCGCTGGCTATTATGATGCGTATTATTTAAAGGCTCAGAAGGTGCGTACGTTGATTATGAATGATTTTCAGAATGCATTTAAACAGTGCGATGTTATTTTAACACCGACCTCACCGACACCGGCTTTTAAACAAGGAGAAAGGATGGATGACCCAATAGCGATGTATCTTTCAGATATTTTCACCATTCCCGTAAATTTAGCGGGAATTCCGGCCATATCAATACCTGCCGGATTTTCTCGTGACGGTTTGCCTATCGGATTACAGCTTTTAGCACCGGCATTTTGTGAAGAACGACTCTTTCAAGCAGCATATACATTCGAACAGAATACAAATTTTCATACAAAGAGGCCAAAATTGTAATGGGTTACGAAACAGTAATAGGTTTAGAAGTACATGCTCAATTAAGAACCGCAAGTAAAATTTTCTGCGGCTGTTCTACGCAGTTTGGTGATGAACCGAATAGTAATACCTGCCCGGTCTGCTTAGGGCTTCCTGGTTCTCTACCGGTACTCAATCAAAAAACTCTCGAGTATGCGATAACCGTTGGATGTGCATTGAACTGTACGATAGCGGAACGATTGAAATTTGACCGCAAAAATTATTTTTATCCTGACTTGCCGAAAGCATATCAGATTTCTCAATATGATATGCCGGTTGCTTCTGGCGGACATATTTCAATCGAAACAGACGAGGGTGAGAAAAAAATAGGGATAACCCGTGCGCATTTAGAAGAAGATGCCGGGAAATTACTTCACGAAGGTATTAAAGACGGTACCTTCGTCGATTATAATCGTGCGGGGACACCACTCTTAGAAATTGTTTCCGAACCCGACCTGCGCACGCCGCAGGAAGCGTATACCTACTTAACGATGTTGAAAGCGATACTTGAATATTTAGAAGTCAGTGATTGTAATATGGAAGAAGGCAGCCTTCGTTGTGATGCAAACATCTCTATCCGATCAAAAGGAGAGAAATCATTAGGAACAAAGGTCGAGATAAAAAACCTTAATTCCTTTAAGGCCGTAGCTCATGCTTTAGAATATGAAATTAAAAGACAAACTGACCTTATAGAAAACGGTGAAACGATAGTGCAGCAAACACGGTTGTGGAACGAAGCCAAAGGGGTTACGATATTAATGAGAGGAAAAGAAGAAGCACATGATTATCGTTACTTTCCCGAACCTGATTTAGTTCCCTTCACCTTGTCGCATAAAGAAGTATCGGCGATCGAAAAGAAACTTCCAGAACTGCCGCATGAAAAAAAGCAACGGTTTCTCAATGAATACGGCTTATCATCCTATGATGCTACGGTTCTCATACAAAGCAAGATTATGGCAAACTTTTTTGAATCGTGTGTTAAAGCCGGTTGTGAAGCCAAACAGGTTGCAAATTGGATTCAGGGTGAACTGCTGGGGTCTATGAATGCACGGAACATGTCATGGGAGACGTTGCCGCTCTCTCCAGAGGTTTTTGTGGCATTATTAAAATTAATTGAGGAGGGGAGTATTAGTGGTAAAATAGCAAAAGAGGTACTTCCCCAGATGCTCGATTCAGGCAAAAGTGCTGCTACGATCGTTCAAGAGAAAAGTCT
>JAHJGZ010000153.1 GCA_018823795.1 Candidatus Omnitrophota bacterium | reverse complement strand
CGATTGGGGATCAATTGGAACCTAAATTCGGTAAGCTTGGCCGGGAATATGCCAATGTAGTTTTTGATAAAGAATATCTTAAAAAAAACCCAACGCTTGAATGGGTAACTCCCGGGCACCCGCTCTTTGAGGCTGTCAGGGAAGATGTTCTGTCGCAGGTAAGTAATGACCTATCTCATGGGTCGGTATTCTATGATCTGCACTCGAAAGAACCGTACCGGTTGGATGTTTTTTCGGCGTCCATATGTGACGGCATGCGAAAAGAAATTCATAAACGATTATTTGTTGTTCAGACTGATTTGGTCGGAGGGATCTCTGTTAGGCAACCAACTATATTTTTAGATCTGGCGATTGGTGATAATAAAGCATCTTTACCGGATGATTCTAAATTGCCGTCTAAGGATCAACTAGAAGTTGCCCTAGTTGAAAAATCATTAAAGCCGTTTTTGCAGGAAATTTGTAACGAGCGCGAGAAAGAGGTAGCAATAATCACACGCCATGTAACGATTTCTCTTGATGAATTAATCCATAAGCAAAATATGCGATTGGCGGAACTGATTAATCAACAACAATCCGGAGATAAAGCGTCTCATTTGCCCGGATTAATTTCTCAAGCAGAAACACATGTTGATGAGTTGAATAACCGGAAGGAAAGGCGCTTGAATGATTTGAAAATGGAACGCAACTGCATGATTGACAAAATTGAGCATCTTGGTCGGGCTTGGGTCTTGCCACATCCGGAGAGGATGTCACCATCGGTGGCATTTATGGTACGTGATGATGAGATCGAAAAGATTGCGGTTGATGCAGTGCGCAAATATGAAGAAGAGCAAGGATGGGTTGTGGAGAGCGTCGAAAAAGACAATAGGGGGTTTGATCTTATCTCGCGCAAACCACATCCGCATGATGACAAGACATTCATAGAGGTGAAATTCATTGAGGTTAAAGGTCGGGCTACGATCGGTGAGATTGCCGTTACCTCGAATGAATATAAAACCGCCGAAAGGTTACAGAAAGATTATTGGCTGTATGTGGTTTACAACTGCGCTTCGAAGCCAGAAATTCATCGCATACAGGATCCGGTACGATTAGGGTGGGAGGCGCTTGTGAAGGTCGAGCACTACCATGTGGGCGCAGAGAAGATTTTGGGAGCCGAAAAGAAAAGTTAATTATGGCTGAACAAAGATATTGTAAACGACTTATTGAAGTAGACTTGCCGATTAAGCGAATTTCTGAACACGCTAGGCGCGAGAAGAGTATCCGGCATGGCCATATTTCAACACTGCATATTTGGTGGGCTCGGCGTCCACTGGCGGCATGTCGTGCGGTGCTTTGCGCTTCACTATGGCCAGATCCAGCTGATCCTTTGTGTCCAGATAAATTTAAGAAAGAAGCCGCTCGTTTAATGAAAGAATTTCGTGATAAAAGAGGAGGTAAACCTCGGGATTGGAATAATCCGATTGAATTACGAGAAGCCCTTTTAAATTTTATTGCGGAGTTTTCTGATTGGGATAACTCGACAAATCGAGATTTTCTGGAAATCGCGAGATCTTTAGTGGCTGGTTCATATGATGTGTCTCAAGATGGTGGAAGCCATAAACTTCTTATTGTGGATTCGTTTGCAGGAGGGGGTGCGATTCCAATGGAAGCGGCTCGGATCGGAGCAGACGCCTTTGCTCTTGATTTAAATCCGATAGCTGTCTTGATGAATAAAACCATACTTGAAATAATTCCAAGACATGGACTGCGTTTATCAGAAGAAGTTGTCCGTCTGAGCGACCAAATTAAGAAAGAGGCGGAGAAAGAACTGATTAAGTTTTATCCTCCGGATCCTGATGGGGCGATCCCGATTGCATATTTGTGGGCTCGAACAATTAGGTGCGAGGGGCCCGGCTGTGGTATTGAGGTGCCTATGCTGAAATCCCTTTGGATATCTCAAAAAAGCGGGAAATCTGTTGCATTAAAAATCATAACGGATAAAAAACATAAAAGGCTTGATTTTGATCTTTTTCAAAATCCAAAAAGTAAAGAGATTGGAGAAGGCACCGTACGGCGCGGGTCGGCCATATGCCCATTATGTGGTTATACGACTGAAGTTAAAAGAATTCGGCAACAATTTCGTGAACAGAATGGCGGCGCTAAACAAGCGAGGCTTTACTGCGTTGTATTACAAAAGCCGAAGCAAACAGGAAGATATTATCGACTCCCTAACGAACGTGATTTTAATATTTTGAAAAGTGCTAGCGATGCACTATGCTTAAAGCGGAAAAAAACTCACAAAAAACTTTCTGCGGTGCCGGATGAAGCGTTGCCGAATGATGGCGCATTAGGATTCAGAGTTCAGAAATATGGTATATTGAAATGGGAGCAATTATTTACTGATCGACAACTTCTGGCACTGACAACTTATGTTGAAATTATTTCTCGATCTGTTGATCAATCTCAAATAAAAGAAGTTGCCGCTTTATTGGCTTTTGCTCTTGGGAAAATGGCACAAAGCATGTCTTCGGTTACTCGTTGGCGTTCTGATGTAGAAAGGATAGAGGGAGCCTTTGCAATGCAGACGCTTCAGATGGTGTGGGATTTTGGTGAAACTAATCCAATAGCTGAGAAGTTTCCAACAGGGCACGCCACATTAATTTCAAAAATCATAGATCATATTCACAAGACAAATATCCATCCCGGGACTGCGGTACAAGGGGATGCCGCGAAAGAGTATTTACCTGATGAAAGTAGTGCCGTTTATTTTTCCGATCCCCCTTATTATGACGCAATTTCTTACGCGGATTTATCAGATTATTTTTACGTTTGGTTGAAGAGAGTTTGTGTTGACATATGGCCTGATTTATTTAAAGAAATTTGTACTCCTAAAGCTGATCAAGCTGTTATGAGTCCATCTGAAGCCGATGATGCGGGGAGAGTAAAAGATGAGAACTACTATGAAGATAAAATGACTCTGGCGTTTGAGCAGGCAAGGAAAGTCTTAATGCCTAGCGGAATTGGGGTTATTGTTTTTGCGCATAAAAGTACTACTGGTTGGGAAAAATTAATAGACGCTACTATAAAGGCCGGTTGGATTATCACCGGGTCGTGGCCTATTGATACGGAGATGGCTTCGAGAATGCGTGCTATGAATTCAGCGGCTCTTGCATCTTCAATTCATCTTGTTTGTCGTCCTCGGGAAAATCCAGACGGGTCTTTGCGGATGAATGAAATAGGCGATTGGCGGGATGTGTTACATGAATTGCCAAAACGTATTCATGAATGGATGCCTCGACTTGCTCAAGAAGGCGTTGTCGGTGCAGATGCGATTTTTGCATGCTTAGGACCTGCGTTAGAAATTTTTTCAAAATATTCCCACGTGGAAAAGGCGAACGGTGAAAAGGTTAAATTAAGAGAATATCTTGAACAAGTTTGGGGTGCAGTTGCCAAAGAAGCGCTTAATATGATATTTCAAGGGGTTCATACAGAAGGTTTTGAGGAGGATGCTCGCCTTACCGCTATGTGGTTGTGGACGTTGTCAACTGGGTCAAATGGCGGTGGTGAGGTTGGAGCGAAAGCGAATGATGAAGAGGATGTGGAAAACAGTGGTGCGAATAAAACTTCTGGGTTCTCTCTCGAGTTTGATGCGGCAAGAAAGATTGCTCAGGGGCTCGGAGCCCATTTAGAGAATCTTTCATCGGTTATTGAGGTAAAAGGCGACCAAGCGCGTCTTTTACCGGTGGCCGAACGGGTAAATTACTTGTTTGGTAAAGGTAGTACGGCCGCGATACCAGCAAAAAAGAAGAAGAAAGAAAATCAAATGACGCTTTTTGAGGAATTTAATAAAGTTGAAGAGCAGGGGTGGTCACTAGGTGATGAGAAGTCAGCTGTCGGAAAGACGATTTTAGATAGATTACATCAGGCTATGATTCTTTTTGGTGCTGGTCGTGGTGATGCAATGCGTAGATTTTTAGTAGAAGAAGGCATTGGTAAAGATGAGCGGTTCTGGCGTCTTGCTCAGGCTTTTTCTGCCCTTTATCCGTCGAATACGGATGAAAAAAGATGGGTCGATGGCGTATTAGCCCGGAAGAAATCATTAGGCTTTTAATAATAGTTTGGAGGATACGATGAATTTAAAACCTTGGTATAAAGTCGTAGTTCCCAGAGAAGATTTGCGGGAAGGCAAGCCGCTCGACGCGTCTGAATTCGCGGTACATTTGGATCAGATTCGCGATAAAAGGGCCCCGGATGATTATCAGTCGCCGGAACGGTTTTTCGAGAGGACGTACCTTACCAAGGGTCTCAAGGCGCTTGCCGTTGAGGTTGTGCGTAGGCTTAATGGCATAAAGGTTGAAACTTCTGCTGTTTTTAATATGACCACACAATTTGGCGGTGGTAAAACACACGCGCTAGCACTTCTTTATCATTTAGCAGTAGGCGGACCTAAAGCTAAAAGCTGGAAATGGGTATCATCAATATTTGAGGATGCTAAAGTT
>JAHJGZ010000152.1 GCA_018823795.1 Candidatus Omnitrophota bacterium | reverse complement strand
TGCGTACATATAATCAGTTGTAAGAACACCTTCACTTCTACAAGCTTTTCCATCGCGACATCTTCTTCGAATAGGAATACGATACTGTTTTGCTAGCTGTATAATGACATTATATACCGTTTTATTATAATGAACATGATGATGAGAATCAATATGTGTTGGCATTCTCCCAAAAAAAGCACAAAACTTTTTAAACTGGGAATTTAGTTCTTTAAAAATATCAGCGGAAGCGGTTTGATTAAAACAATTTTTTTCTTTAGCTAAGAATGTTCCCCTACGGGTCACTAATGTTTTTACATCCTGTGGCTTTGAGAGAGGGCTTCCTGAAGTAATGTTAAAATGTAATCCTATCCCTAATGAATGATACGCCTTCACTTTCTTAAGATACGGCGTCGCTTTTTCATTTATAAACACACTGGTACTGGTCACAACACCGGTATCCACAGCAGCACAAATCGCCCTTGATATACCAGCGGTCAGATTAAAATCATCGGCATTAATAATAAGGAATTTTTTTTTGGCGAGCATTATAATTTCTTTTTTATTATTACTCTATCTATATTCCAAAACAACTACTGCCACCGCAAATTCTTTTTCATGAGAAATACTGAGAGCGATTGTCTTCGGAAGCTTTATACCTTTTCGTTTCTGATCACGAATGCGAATCGAGGGAGCGCTCAGTTCTCTATATACCTCAATATCCTTATAGGTGAGAAGCGCGGGACCGTGCGGGAGTGCTTTCAAGAAAGCTTCTTTTGCAGCAAAACGGGCGGCATAATGTTGATACTTATTGACTTTCTTCTCGCAATATTCAATCTCCTTTTCAGAAAAAATACGCTGCAGAAATGTTTTCTTTTTGCTCTGAATAATTCTTTTTATCCGATTAACATTGACAATATCAACACCGGTAGTAATAGCCATTGTTCATTTTCCAATGTTTAAAATTTTGTATCGCAACGTCCCTGCAGGAATAGTAATCTCGATTTCACTCCCTACGGTTTTACCCAAAAGATTTTTACCAACAGGAGAGTCAATCGAAATTTTTCCTTCACTTAAATTTGCCTCTTCTTTGTTCACCAGGACGTAGCGAAGTTCTTTTTTGTTAATACTATCATAGATCGTAACCGTTGTCCCCAAATATGCTTTTGTAGTATCAATCTGATCATCTTCGAGAATCGTAACACTACTCAGTGTCGCCTCAAGCTCGGCAATTCTTTTCTCCAGCATTTGTTGTTCACGCTTTGCGCATTCATATTCCGCATTTTCTCGAAGGTCGCCTAGTTCACGCGCTTTTGCAATGGCTTGTATAACCTCTTTTCGCTTTTTCGTACGAAGATATTGAACTTCCTGCTGTAATTTCACATAACCTTCTCTTGTTAACTTGAGTCTCATACGTGGTGTTTCCTTGTTAGAACTGCTATCGTAATGTATTATAATAATTGCTCATAAACCCCGTTAGTACCTCATAGCGGGGGCTTATTTATTATTATGAAAGGTCTGATCGATACGAACAACTTCGGCTTCTTCCTGCCCATGATTCTCAATGAAATCTTTTGCTTCGCTCTTCGTCATTCGTCTTACTCGCGGCGGGGGTTCTTCTTCTTGAATAATTTTCTTTACATTTTGAATAACTTGATCAAATCCATCGATGACGTGTCTAAAAACATCAAGCCGCTTGTGACTTCGTAGTATATACTCGTCTAACTCCTCTTCTAATACTTTCACCCGTTGTGGAAGTTTTTCGATGTTATGTCTTTTAATCAATGTATTCAATGTCCTGATTACATAAAAGAGCATAACAAGAATAAACACAAGCACCACAGTAAAAATTTCATTATAGGATAGTATCATACCACGCACTGTCTGTTTCGTAAGGAAATATGCAATCATTCTTATCCCCTTTTACTGGATTTTCTTCTATCGCAGAGCAAAATACAAAAGACAAAGTATACACATGCCGGCAAGAATATAAAAATTATTAAATTCCCAAAAATTTTTAACTCGTTCTAAGACGATGTGTTCTTTTTTGTCCTTGCTTAATAGCATTTCAACTTGATCTTTTCGAAATCTGAGATACGTACCCCCAATCTTATATGCCGTAAGTTTATTTTTCTTAATAAGTTCTTCCACCCCTGTCCGATTAAGGTCAAGATACTGCATGGTTTCATCTAAACTCAGCATTCCATCCGACATAACTTCTTCCTTTTTCTTAGTGCTACGAGTACTTTTTTAATATCAAAACGCGAATTACCACTTACTCAATGCCAAGTGTGCACACCGTTGCGGCAATTCGCGTTTCTTCGTTCATCTGTATCGTTATACTTTAATCTTCTCAGTTTGAATCCATTTATCAATTTCTGACTTGCGGAATTTCCATTTATTTTCTTCAAAAATAGCCGGTATCTTTCTTCTTTGTGCCCATTCTTCTAACACTGCCGTCTCAATCTCCAAATATTGTGCAACTTCTTTCAAGGTTAAAACATCACTTTGATTTGTCGATTGAGAATTATCCATATCAATGATGCCATTAATAATCGCACCTTCTGCGATTGTTAACAATGGTGTTTTGATATCTCCCTGAACCTTTGCTGGTGCAACGAGTGAGAGACTTTGTGATGCAATGATATTGCCCATTACTCTACCTGCAACAATAATATGATCCCCCGTAATATCCGCTTTCACCGTTGCATTCTCACCAACACTTAAACTTCCCTTGGTATCAAGCCTTCCCTCAAAACTCCCATTTATCCTTAAATTAACTGGGTCATGAAATGCTATTGTTCCTTGCATACTTGCATCAACATCAAGAATCTTTGGCTCAATATTGTCACTTTTCTTGTTTTTGGCCATTTGCCACCCCCTTATGGTTATTATCGTCTACTACCGATCATCCCTTTTTCCCCGGTCATTTAGTTTATTAACAACGTACTATTCTTTGTAAACATCAACAATTTTAATGGCTTTTTTTCGATTGACAACACCAGGCTTTGCAAAAAACTTATGTTTATCCGAAATACTTACTTCCAGTGCCGCATCTATTGACTTTCCTAAGTCAATGGTATCTCCTATTCTGAGTTCTAACAAGTCTTTCACGCTAACATTAACTGTTCCCAGACTGACAGAGAGTGGAACTTGCACTCTTTGTACAAGTTTTTTCACCTTCGTACCTTCATTATCTTTTTGACGTTCCCCAGAACCATACCTATGTTGCAAACTCAACTTATCTGCGATTGATTCAATAGAAAGAAATGGAATGCAAATATTTAAGAAACCGCTTATTTCTCCGATCTTTATTTCAAAAACCAGGAGGACAACAATTTCTGACAGTGGAACAATTTGCCCCGCCTGTGGATTTGTATCTTTCGCTTCAATTTGAAAGTTAAATCGTATAATCTCTGCCCATACCTCGGCTAAATTATCCACAATACGGCTAAGGACCCCGTCAATCATTTGCATTTCCATATCCGTCAGTGCTCGTGCCTCTGCAAAAGATTTGCCATCACCTCCCAGCAGACGATCAATAGCAGGAAAAGCAATCGTAGGATTGATTTCAATAATAATATTCCCTTCAAGAGGAGAAATAGAACAAATATTAAAGCAGGTCGGATTTGGCAGGGACAATAAAAATTCATTATACGTCATCTGATCCACAGAAACCAAGTGAACCTCAATCAGTGTACGTAAATAACCGGAAAGGGAAACAGATAAATTCCGTGAAAATACTTCATGCATCAATTCGAGAGAACGTAACTGTTCCTTTGAAACACGATCAGGTCGTTTAAAATTATATATCGTTACTTTTTTTTGAGTAAACAGATTCTTTTCTATTGTTTGCTCCGGTACTTGTAGATCACCTTTATCAAAAGCACCGAGCAGGGTATTTACTTCTTCTTGTGAAAGCATATCAGCCATATTCGACCCTCCCGTTATTCTTCACATTATGTACTACTTCATCAGACACACGAATAACATCGAATGTATATCCCTATTGAAAGAATAGTAACATAAAAAGACCTCATAATGCAATATAAACTTGCGGTGTGCAGCGTTTTACGAACAATTGGCATTTGAGAAAATTTTCTCTCTGACCGACTGGCAGGTGGATATGATTTTTCCGTTTACTAGAAAATAAAAAAAGAGCGTGAGTCAGTCCACTTATAAAAATCGGAATAAGCACGAGAAGAATATAACTTCGCCATCTACAAAAAAGTGTCCGATCATGCCCATGGGGTGCGTCCTTACATACACCATTTTTTTGTACCCCGCATGAAAAACTCAAAAAGTGCTACAACACCCATTAGGCATAACACAGCGGCCGCAATAATCTGTTTTGCCGCAAATTCGCCTTCTAATACCATTTCCTCACGCAGATATAAAGCAACGATAATACATACAATTCCTATCAGCGCTACATGCTCCTTATGCCGAAATAACCGTTCAAAACGGAATGAGTCATCATTTTGTGCACAGTACCTGGGCACTTTCGGTATAAAACGGGGAACGTTCTTAACGTAATAGCTATAGTGGTCTCCAAACGTATCAAAAAGAACTTTTTCCTCTTTCCTCACCGTCGCCCAATAACTAAGCACAAACCCTATCACAAATAAAAAAGTGAGGATCGCATTACGGCAAATAACGATAATGCCAAGACCGATCAAAAAATTTCCAATATATAAAGGGTTTCTAACATAGGCAAAAGGACCGTTTGTTGCCAATATCGTACCTTTTTTTTCTAAAAAACCGGCAGCCCAGATGCGCATCACCTCACCGAGGCATAAAATAGGCATCCCTATTCTGAATGAATGGTCATTGGGAGATGCGACAAAAAACAAAAGGATAACGCCCGCCCATGATATTAAAACGCGGGCCTTTTTAGGCTTAAAACGAGGCCATTTCTTAAGGCAGTCCCAAAAACCTATGATGGTATCTCTCCATGAGAAAACACCAGCAGAGGGAGTGTGCCTCTGGATGTTCTCATAAGGTGCCACCGTTTTACGAGGATTACTATACTGATTCATTGCGTGCGCTCCTTTTATTTGTTTTTTCGGCAATACGATTTTCGTATGCAGATAATCTTTTCAGTTCGTTGTAGTATGCTGTCTTCATAGGGCATCGGCTATTATCCGGATAAATCACATAATAGTCTTTCTGGCTTCTCAGAGAATAACTTCCGACCTTTTCAATAAAATCTTCCGCTCCCTTTATTTCCTGATAGTATTTATTCACTTTAAAATCAAGCCATTCCGCGGCACGCTGTCCATCGAATATGCTCCCGTTCCGCCAAAAGTGGTTTTCCGAATACCGCACAAGGTTAATGAGATACCCTACTTTTGCCATTTCATCCTTATATTGCTTCTCGTAAATGCTGTAAGCAAACGTTTGGTCAATAGGCTTCAATGTAAGTTCCGCGTGAGATGACTGCAGTTCCTGAGGAATCGCACTCCCCTTATAATCTGCATTAACACATTCCGAAGGTAACATCGAAAGCATCGTTGTTACGGCTATGGTCATATACATAAATTTCATTTGCTCTCCGCTGAATAAAACACTTCAATTAACGCAATAATTATAACTAATAAAAATAACCGGAATGTTACAATAACATTACCAATTGGTAATGTTATATTCACTTCAAAAAGAGGGAAAAGATGGAACAAATGTGGCAAGAAATAGTGCTATCGTATTTTACTGCAGTAATTTAGGAAAAGACAAGATGACTATTGTACCTTTATTGAGAACGCTTTTTACGATGACACTGCCGGAATGTGCCTTAACAAAAGCCTGAACAAGGCTTAAGCCAAGCCCGTTCCCCTGCGTCGCCCTGCTTCTATCTCCACGAAAGAAACGCAAAAAAACGCGGGGTATATCCTCGGCAGAAATACCGCAGCCCGTATCTTGTATTTCACACAATACGTGGGCATCTTTTTCAAACACATTCATTGTAACGGTTCCTCCGCCTAGATGCATAAATTTAAATGCGTTGTCAAGCACATTAGAAAAGATCCTTTGTACTTTTTGCCGGTCGCCTGAGACATACAACTTTTTAGCAGCGATCGTTTTAATAAATGTTATATTCTTTTCCTCCGCAACCGGCGCGAATAGTTCAAAGGCATCTTGTGCAATTTCACCTATATCAATCGGTTTTTTTCCATCGTATTGATCCCGGAATCTATCTCTGCGATCTCCAGCATCGTGTTAATAAGAGAAATAAGCGTATCACACTCTTCGATGACAACGCCTGCCATCGTTTGGTATTCATCGATATCCGGTTCTCCTCGTAATGTCGTTTCAACAAACCCCCGGATTCTTGTAATCGGACTTCGCAAATCGTGCGCAATATTATCGGTAACTTCCCTGAGCTCTGAAACCAAGCGTTCGATCCTCTCAATCATGTTATTAAAAGCAATAATAAGGCCGTCTATTTCCTTCCCTTTTTTCTGTAACGGCACGAGTTGTTTCAAATCACCTTTTTGGATATCTTCGGCCGTTTGCGTCAGTTGTTTTATCCCCCCGATGGCCCGCTTCGTAAGGATGCACCCAATAGAGCCGACGCTTATCATTATAATACAGAGGGCTATCCCAAATATTTTAAGGTATACCATAAGCAGCAAATGCTCATCTTTCAATGAATAGCCGATTATAATACTATGCCCATCGGCTGCTTTTTTTGCGACTATTTTTACGCCATATGCTTGATGGGGAATGTTTTTACGGAAAACGAGCTTATCTTCCCTCATTATTTTCTCACCAACATCCTTCATAAAATCTGTTTTTAACCACATTTCCAAATCAGTCGATAATATGATCTCATTCTCCGGAGAAGCAAGTGCAAAAAATGCGTTATCTATTCCTTTAGACTCTGATTCCCGCAAAAACTCTTCTTTTAATCCTTCCTGCCCCTGGCTCTCATATAACGTTATCATTTCCTGCGTTTCACTCACCAACTCTTCCGTGATATTTTTTTCGAGCATTTCCATAAGCACAAAATAAAAGGAAACGTACACAATGAGAGAAACACAAAAGAAAATCCCTACATAATATACGGTAAGGCGCATAGTCAAGGTCTTACACAAAGCATTAAGCACGTTCTTCAAGAACATATCCGAGCCCCCGTATCGTATAAATAAGTTTCTTTTCATGGCCGCATTCGATTTTATCTCTCAATTTACAAATACGCGCTTCGACGACATTTGTCTGCGGATCGAAATTGTAGTCCCACACATGCTCCATGATCATCGTTTTCGAAATGACGCTCCCCTTATTGCGCATGAGGTATTCAAGTAATGTAAATTCCCTCGGCTGTAAAATAATTTCCCGTTCATTGCGATAAACCTTTTTTTTTGCAAGGTCCATCCTTAAATCTCCGACTTCCATAATAAGCATATCAGCATGAGAATGAACTCGTCTGACTAAAGCATATATTCTTGCAAGAAGTTCGGAAAACGCAAACGGCTTGACCAAATAATCATCGCCACCGGCCTGCAATCCCTTAATGCGGTCTTCTGTTGTCCGTCGGGCACTCAAAATAATCACTGGCGTTCTTATGTTATTCTTGCGAATGGTATCAATAATGGTAAGCCCATCGACAAGAGGGAGCATTATATCAATGATTGCTGTATCATATTGTTCCTGTTGAAGCGAATGAAGGCCGCTTTCTCCATCAGTAACATGATGCACGTTTATCCCTTCTTGTTTTAATCCCTTTATGATAAAAGAAGCCGTCCTTTTATCATCCTCAACAATAAGTATCTTCATGGATATACACCTCCTCAAGGCTTCGGACATACTACTAATAGATTATTATATCACGTTCCATGAACCTAAGAAATTAAATATTCACAAACCAACGTTCCTGCGCAGACCTCCGTCAGCGGGCTTCAAAACAAAACAAAAAAACCGCCACAGAAAGTGACGGTTTTTTGATTGCGTCCCCAAGGGGATTCGGTTATTGCGTGATTTTCATCACGAAAATCACTGTGTAGCCTCCCCTTCGTTCGCTACTTTTACTATCCTAGCAAAAGTGCGCTCCTGCTCCAGTCGCGTCGCTCACTACGTTTCGAATCCCCTTTTTAAGTAAAACAAATAAAAAACCCGCTGAAAAATCAGCGGGTTTTTGCTAGTCGATTACTGCCCCGTTTCGAAATGTTACCGAAAAATTTTCTTTCACACTTTTTTTCGGTTCTCGACGGGATTAATTCCGGCTTATGAGTTACGCCATAATATGGCGTAACTCATGCCGTCATTTACGTCCCCATGGGGATTTGAACTATAATCAATTTATCTAAATGATTTTATTCTTGCGTTTAGTAGCACTATATGCTACAATTCTATCGTATGGAAAATCTTATAAAAAGGCACTATTGGCTTAACCTTATCGAAAAGAGCTGGATACACCGCCCTATCATTTGGCTCTCCGGTGTGCGGCGTACGGGGAAAACGTCACTTACCCACACACTTGAGAATATCGAATACTTTGATTGTGAACTGCCGCGCACAAGACAATCAATGGAAGACCCCGAAGGTTTTCTTGTATCCCTTAAAGGCAAAAGAATCATTCTTGACGAGATCCACCGGTTAGGCAATCCTTCAGAATTACTAAAAATCGCGGCTGACCATTATCCTGATATTAAAATTCTTGCAACAGGTTCTTCAAGTTTAGGAGCATCGCGTAAATTTCGCGATACATTAACAGGCCGCAAAGTTACTGTACTCTTCACTCCAATGATTGCTTCTGACCTTGACGATTTCAAGAGCAGCAACCTTGAGCATCGCCTGCTGCGTGGCGGGCTTCCTCCGTTCTTCATGGACAAAAAAATTCCTGAAAAGGATTTTCAGGAATGGATGGACGACTACTGGGCTAAAGATATACAGGAACTCTTTCGCCTTGAACGAAAGTTTTCATTTCAAAAATGCATTGAGCTTATTATGATGCGCAGTGGGGGCATATTTGAAGCGACAAAATTCTCTAAAGAATGTGAAGTTAGCCGCACAACTATCATGAATTATCTTCGTATCCTTGATGAAACATTCGTTGCTCATGTCATTAAGCCTTTCAGTACGCATAAGGCCACTGAAATCGTTGCGGCTCCCAAGGTATACGCCTTTGATACAGGTTTTATTTGTTATTATCGCGGATGGGATAAACTGCGCTCTGATGACATGGGAATACTATGGGAGCATTTCGTTCTCAATGAAATGCAGGGGCGGCTTCAAACGAGAAATATTCGTTATTGGAGAGATAAACGGCATCATGAAATCGACTTTGTTATTGCACAAAGGAATCAAAAACCGATTGCTATTGAATGTAAATGGAAAGCAGGTTCTTTTAACCCTGCAAATATAAAAGCCTTTCGACATCTTTATCCGAAAGGTGATAATTATGTGGTTGCCTCAGATGTTACCCATCCGCATACGCGTCGTTATAATTCACTAGACGTAACCTTTATTACCCTCGCCACATTGATCAAAAAACTTTTACCTTCTGATAACTAAGCATATATCGTTTTAATCAGACAATACATATTGATACGAACGGCATATCAATCCGCACTTCTGTCTCAATCATGAGTCAGTTATACCACTCCTGTTCATGTTTGTCCTCTATCGAGGACAGGCGAAACGTTGTTTCGCATATTGTAGGGTATTACTCCTCCTTAGCAGTTTTGCGCTACTTGGACTTCGCAAACCTGCTAAGGAGGAGTTACGGAAGAGATACAGAGAACATATCGTCATTTATTCGTCATATTTTCATAACAGCTGTCATGCGCGCGTAATGAAAAGAACCGAAACGATCAGACAAAAACAAAATAGCTCTTATGAAAAAGCCGTTATGAAGTGGCAGATAAGAGATAAATCGGTGGATCCCCTCATTCAAGGATAAAACAAAAAAACCCGCTGAAATATCAGCGGATTTTTGCTAGTCGATTACTGCCCCGTCTCGAAATGCTACCGAAAACTTTTCTTTCACACTTTTTTTCAGTTTTCGACGGGATTAATTCCGCCTTATGAGTTACGCCATATTATGGCGTAACTCATGCCGTCATTTACGTCCCCAAGGGGATTCGGCTACTACGTCGCATCTCCTGATGCTCCTGCGTAGCCTCCCCTCCACTCACTGACGGCATCAATCCTGACGCCTTTTCCTCCCATAAGGTCGGCGCTCGTTCCGCTCCGAATCCCCTTTTCAATTAACCACGTGAAAAGGGCGCTGTCACACGACAGCGCCCTTTTTTACGTGGCGTCCCTTGGTTGACAGTTGAAGAACTCCCCCAACCCCAAGAAATAACGTTACTTGTGAAGATGTTTAAACGAAGGGGTATTGGCTTTGCGATATCGCTCGATGATGCTTTACCCGAAAAAACCCGCTGTGCCCGGCCGCCGAAGAACATAATCAAAGATGCCGTGCGTATTCGCGACTTCTTCAATGACAATCCCGGCACAACCCAGGACGACGCCGTAAACGCGTTTAATCTCTCGCGGGTGCGCATCTACCAGCTCATGAAGATAGCCACCAACCTCCCACCCGGATTTATCGATAGGATGGTAACGTGTGAGAATCAGACCATGCTTAGCATTTTCTCAGGGGCTAAACTCCTTAAAATCGCTGATTGTGAAATCATGGAAAACCGACAGGAGATGATCGATAAACTTTTGGAGGTATAGCCTACATTACATCATCCTCACTACCTTCTGTATCCGGCCGTTCTTGATTTTGCGAAGCTTCTCCATGTTGCAATCAATCATATCCCGCTTGATGATCCCGAGCCTATATTTTTTTCTGCCATTCTGGACTAAGTTCTGCGCTTTATTTCCTACACAGTCACACAATCGTTTACGGAGCCGCGATATCGCCTGCTTATATCCCTCCGCGGTAAGAAGCTTCTCCGTTATTAATTCCCTCGTCGATACCCATCCGTCGGTACCGTTACGAATGCCCGCGATAAATCGTATCAATAAAAGAAAATTCGCCTCTTCTAAAATAATTTTTTTACCATACACCTCTACGTCATGATATCCGTCTTTCGGACTGCTCCCTAAAACACGCACCGCGAATCCCGGCGGATCACATTCAATGATTGGTCGGATGATCTGGCGAATCGGAAGTTTAAATGTTTTCTTATTAATAACCTCCGCGATCGCCTCCTGAACGATGTTATGGCTATAGAGAATATTTTTAAAATTAACGTCTTCTATTTTTAAGCTCGGCATGAGAACGACCAAACCATCATTCTCCTTGCATAGACATTTAATACCGAGCATTTTTACCAGCTTGCTATCGCCAATATTAGGAATGAAAACAAACCCGATGATCACCTGCCGGTTGTCACGGTAATATGTTTTTGAACCGAGATAATAATACCCGCCTTTGATACGGAATGTTTTGCCTCTGATGGTGTTTGCTTTTTTGATGTCTGCTATAAGATTTGATGAAGGGTAAAAAGACTCCTCTTTGATATGGTATCCATACATATCACCCACTGTTTCACTCCATTAATCTATGTAAACGGTTCTTGACCGGGAAAGGCCGTGATCAATACCCCGCCGCAAGCAAAAACATCTTGTTTTGCGCGGGGTTGTTTCATCCAGAAACAAAAAAACCTTCGCTAACACACACAAACGTTTTAGCGAAGGTTTTACTTTATTAACGTCCGGGATTTCCCCCTTCAAACTCGGGACGATTTTAAATTATTATTTCCGTATTATATTACAAATCTCATGCCACGAGAAGCTGTTTGTGTACTTTCTGTAACTCATTGCCGTGCATGGCACTACATTTTGAAGGTGCCGGCATCAAAGATTTCTGAGTATCTATTTTTGAAATCAATGCACAACTCCGTGTGCATTTTTTTTTGAAGGAATTGAATCCGCGATACAGCAGCAACCGCCGGAAGGTATTGTTAGCAATTGACTGCCTCTCGTAGCAACTTCAAAAATTTAGATTCGTATTCTTGTGATTCAGATTCATTGCGCCCTCTCGGGAAATACCCTTTTCCTCTGCCTGCCAGAAAGAAACTGTTGACTGTCTTCTGAGGCCCATATCCTTCACTTATAGGCCGTGGCATTTTAATACCTGCCGAAGCAAAATATGCTTTTCGAAACTCACGCCAAGATAAAATAATAAGTCCAACCGTTCCAATACCTATAAAGACTTTAGGATGCCTTGCAGTATCTTCATTTACAACCCAATTGTTAAATTCATTTCTTGTCAAACGAATGGTTCCAAACTTCACTTCTATACCAAGATAATGGTTCCCATTCTTGAAATAGACAATATCTCCTATAATAGCTTTTGTGCCATCGGGGTTGATATAGTCTGGAACAAGTTGATTAATTTCAAAAAGCCTTGGCAATAAATATGTGGCAACAAAATGATGTTCACCTGGTGGGGTTATACCCTTACACAAAAGAAATTGCTCAATATACTCTGTATAACTATTGATCATCTGCATATATATGGCCACTTTTTACTTATTCAAATTATAGCTTTGCTTTATCAGTGCAAAAACGGCATTTGCATTTTCTACGCTCTTAATCTTTATTTCATAATCACCATTACCCCAATGACCTATAGGTTTTGGTTTTGTAAGATCGCGAGCAAGTTTTTGCGGATCGTTCAACTGCCCGCTTTTAACATTTAGAAATATCTTCACCCCGTATTGCTTAACAACAATATCGACAAAATTGGTCGTAGTTTTATAGGCAATATATTTCGCTTTCGCTTCTTCAATTATATTCTGATCAAGAGAAAGAATTTTCGAACGCAAATCTTGAAATAAATCAATCGCCTCTTTCTTAATATCAGTCAAATGGTCATCAAGCGAATATACCTTTTGTAATTGCATCTCTTTCGCCTTTTTATCCCTGCTTTTCTTAACAATTTTAGCAGTAGCCACCTTTACCTTCTGATAACTCTCCGGTTCAAGATAAAGAAGATTTTCGCCATAAATGCAATAACGCAGGAGCTCAATATTCATAGGAAGAATGTCAGCAGTATCTAAATCAAATTTGTTATAACTTTCAGCAATACAAATAACACGCGGGGTATCCCAATCAATCTCGACATCAATTTTTTTATTCCGGCATAAAATTTCAAAATCGGCTTTATGATCCAAAAGCCACCGCAAATATGAAAGCCCCTGATTGATCACATTATCATTCTGATTTTTCTTATATTCAATAATACAAGGCGAGCCGTTCCGATCTATCCCCAGAGTATCGATTCTCCCGCCAAAGCTGGTCGTATATTCATGTGCAAGAAATACGATATTTAAAAGCTCTCTTAGGTTTTGTTCAAATAACCGCTGGAGATACTTTTCCAAATCTAATTCCTTAGCAACTATTTTTGTGACCACCGACCCGTCAATTTTAAAAAGTGCCATAATCCCACCTTCTAATGTTCCATTATCACCTACGTGGAGATAATATTTCATGAACAACTAACTGTATTTTCATTTTTTTAAATGAATTAAAACCATATAAAGAACGGTTGAGACCACAATAAAGAAGCAAAAAATTCCATCGATTAACAACAATAAATTGAACTCTGATGAGTAAGTCAGCTCCGTATAAAACTTAACGGAAAGCACAAAAAGCAACAATAATGGGAAAATTGTTGTGAATACAACGCTTGTCCAAGACGAAAACAAAGGGTAATTATTTAGATAAAATTTTCCCTCTCTTTCGAAAATCCCATCCTTATAATGTTGGCTAATCTCACCTTCCAATTTATGCAAGTATTCGTAATATCGTTCGATGTATACCACTGTTTGGAAATATTTTATACTAAGAGCAAACACAATAAACCAAATGACACTGCAGATAAAAGAAAAATTAATGTTTTTATTTAATTCGATCTTATTACTTATGAATTCGGAGATCATGTTTTGCGATTCAACAGGAGAAAATATCTGGAACATCATTACCGTTACCACAATCAAAATCATTACCAATAATCTGTCCCGTATCCCTAAATATTCACGAACACGCGAAAACGACTCTTTATAATGATCATAAAGTGTTTGAAATTTTAAATCCTCTGATGGCATAAGCGCCTCTTATCCTGATGAAGCTTTATTTAGCACCGCTATAACATTTTTTTCAGAAAAGCCTGTAATCCACCAGTATTTTGCCTTAAGTTCTTGAGGAAAAGAGAACCTGTCTTCTAATTTGACTACGGCAAGCCAATTCCTACTTTGAATACTTTGATAAGCTTCGAAATTAATCCAATTTATAAATCCAATTTGCTGACGGTATCTATGGAGTTGATTGGCATGTTCTCCAACAATGAATAACGTATGCGTTGCCTCGTTAATTTTTTTTGTCAATTCCGCTTTAATTCTGCTTATATCATACGAATTTATTTCACCTGGCGTTTGATCTCTGAATACAAAGTCAAAATCAGCATTAGCATCCCAAGCTTCGAGTAAATATTTATAATGCCTGTCATGGTCATAATCAAAACTTACAAAAACCTTCTTTTTTATCATAAAAAACACCCTTCTAAAGACCACCGCTTCCACCAGTCAGCAATTTCCTTTGCAGATCACGCATTAAAATTCTGCTGCAACTCAGTCTTCGCCTGAAGCGCCGCCTCATCCATTTGCTTCATTGACTCTTCATTCCATGCCATCATCTATCCTTTATGCTTAATTAAAGGGCGCTGTTGTCCCGTTTGACCAGCATGTGCGTTAAACAGACGATGATTGGCTAACGTCAAAAAGCGAATTGATAACTTTTACATTTTCGCTAAAACACCAAATGGCATCAAAAGGTGTATTTATGTTTTGCCTTTCTGGATGTGCAAAGCTGTTTCTCAAATGCCTGATGGTATCTTTCATGCCAGGAAAACGCTCCTCAATCTTTTGATTGTCCACTGCCCAATCCAATAAGCGCTTTAATGTAATAGTACCTTTAATTTCCCCTTCGCCGTCAATTTTGTATTTCAATTTCAAAGCAGATTCGATTGCCATAAAGGAACGTTCCATAGCAATAGTGGCAAACTCATAAACAAAATAACTATACAAAAATAGCTTTTTGCAAATATCTATTTGGCTTCTAACTCCCTCCGGGACATTAGCAGATAGCTCGATCGTATCTACACTTTGTTTTAAATTCTGTAAGGTAAAATCAAAATATTGCCACCTTGTATCCGGAGCGATCAAATCACCCAATATGTTCTCGCTTATTTTTACGCTGTCCATAAATCAGGATTTCTCACAATTTAGCCTACACCTTAAGTCCCACTGCTCATTGGTTTTTTAATTCCATATCATCGTTCTTTTTTCTTGTTTGCAATGGATATCTTTTTTTTATCATGCTAAAATCAACTCAATCTGGTTTCCACCACCAATGCAAACGATACACATCAATACCCTGTTCTGACCATATTATTTTTTCCCACATACACTGTTTTGGAGTCCCACCATTTTTTGCCTGTTCACTTAACATTTCAAATACATCCTTTGTGATGTAAGATGCATAATTGGTCTGCCTTAGTGAGCATAACTTTGCAGCATAATTTGCTGCACGTCCCACCCATACCAAATCATTTGAACCACGAATTCCGGTACGAGCGACAAAAAGATTGCTTGTATCAATCCCTACGGTTTGATGTATTTGAAACGATGTGTTAGGATATTGCTCTTTAATTGCTTTATTGATAACATTTTTGACAATATAATTGATCATCAAAGCTGTTTTAGCCGCTGAAGAATTCTTCGAATCTCCGATAAAAACTGCCATTACTCGATCGCCATCAAATGCCGTAATAACGCCATCATTAAACCGTATTAAGCGACAGGCCGACACAAGATATGCTTTATATACCTCTGCCGCAAAAAAATCTTTATGTCCTTTAACAAGCGCAGTCGATTCAGCAAGATCTGCATAGAGAACAGTGCCCTTTAATGAAACTGCATCGTTTCCAAGTTCAATATCTTCAGGATCGGGAACAACATAACCATCTCGCCGACTCCACTTGGTTTCAAGAATTTCTTTAATTTCGATCTGAATGTCTTCGAGTATTGTCGTTAATAATTTACCCATTGATAGATAGCCCCATAAACCAACGCCCACAAATGCCAACAATGAGCGCGACAAAGTAGCTAATCATCGTACCGAGTAGCATATATTCAGCAATATGCTTTCGATGGTCTTTGTCATCAGGAAGTCGATACCCTAAAACAGCAGCTTTGACTGCAAAAATAAAAACAGTCTGAGATATAAGCCCAAGGCAAATAAACAATGCTACTAGTGCCCGCTCAAAATATCCGAGCCATTTACCTATTCCATCATCGCTGGGACTTTTAATGTTAGCGGTTTTTATAAATAGCCAAAATAATAAATGTCCTCCTATGGCGGCGACAAGGATTGTTAATGCGGCAATTAATACTGGATTAATTTGCATCTTTATGTTGCCTCCTTCATAAGTTTTTCGCAGTAATCATTCCCATGTATTTTGCACCAGTTTGATTTGCATGTATACGCTTTATCAAAATCAAAATAGCCTTTCCCTGTAACATTCAATTCTGTCCAGAGGGACGTAGACTTACCGGATACTCCATCAGCAGTACACCCGCAAGATAAGTATGCATATTTATTAAATCTAGGTTGTATTATCTTCTCAAAAACGCGACTGGAAATCGCAATCTGTTGCTCCTCAGCTAATGCAGACAACTTGGCTGCCATATTCACAGGTTTGCCCGCCCAAACAACATTGTGCCAATCACCACGAAGTCCGATTCGTTTAAAGAGCGATTGCTTTTCGTCAATACCAATATGTGCGCTAATCTTGAAATCTTTAATAGCAGTTGAGAGCAACTCGTAACAGAGAGTTTTGAAAGTAACTGCGGCACAAAGAGCTTTTATAGATGCATGTGTCCCAATAAATATACCAAACCCGCCATCACCTTTAATATCGATAAACTCGCATTCATAATCCTGTAAAGCCTGAACCATATTTTCAATAAATAGCTGATAGACCTTTGCCGCGGTTTTCGGGTGCTTATTAACCTGCAACTTGGTCGAGTTAACCATATCAATATAAACACATGCAAGAGATTCAGCCTGCAACCATTTCTTACCTTCGAGGGGAATAGTATCCCAATCTGGTATAGAACTGCGATTTTCGATCACAATGTCTTCGTTGATAACGCAATCGATCTCTTTTTTTCGCTCATTTAAAAAATCATATGGCGGTTTCATGTAACTGCCCCCACTGCTTGCTAAATCGCCTGATGGAGCAATAATTGAAATAGCTTCTTAATCTGGCTAAACACACTATTATTGCTTTAATTTATAATGATGCCCTTCACCGTGGAAGAGCAATTCTGACGTGAGTACCACCTGAGGCAATTCTGAAGTAAGGCGTTAATTATAGCAAACCAATATGATTAAGCAAGGAGGAAAAGCGGAAGCGTAAGGCATTGAACATTAAAAGTATACAATAGATTGTATTAGATACCATTACTTACCAATACTTACCACTAATCATAATAAGACATAAATAACACCTTGCCCTTCAGCAACTACAACTTGCCCTCAACAAAGGCCATTATCGTTTCAATTTGTTCTTCTGTCAGTTTATGTACTCCCGATTCAACCTGTACTAAGTAGCTTTGCGACACACCCATCTTCTTAGCAAGTTCAATAATTGTAATCTTATTCCTTTTACGTAATGCCTTTAACTGTGCAAGTATTTTATCGTTTTTCAAAATAGTAACCTACTCTCTTTCACTCTTAATACTTTCTGTCTCGTGGAGGGCAAGGATCATTACCGTAACTATCCTTGTCACGAATCTTCCCATCAAGACCATGAATAACAACTTCTGATTTGTGATTGATGGCAATATCACGTGCCGCATCAATCGCTTGCTTCTGTGTCTGATGATGTGAAGTATCGCGCTGGTTTTTCTCACCGCGAACTGCCCATCCATCATCTCGTTTCACTACATGCTGACTTTTGCCCATTATTTACCTCCTTTTAAAATTCACCACATGGCGGATTATATGAGTTCCTAATTTCCTTTTCGATAATTAAACGTCGCTGTTCGCTGCTTTCCTGATGAATGTAAAGATTTATGTTGCCATTTTTATGGCGAATCCAACATTGTTTTCGCGGATGGTTGGGAAACCGATTGTTTAAATCTTAAGATTGCCCGATATCCATCAATTTCGACTTTGAATCTATTATAGCGTAAATAGCTGCTATTTTATTCTTAAAACCTCGATTAGGATCGTAAGGCCCATCAAAATTATACCCGGATAAATTCATACTAATTCCTCCTTTTTGCACGCTTACACTGAAAGCGATGAACCCGCCCTCAAAAAAATATCTACTTTACTGCTTCATATACAAATTGCCGTCCACCACCTCCCACGTTTTCCTGATTAACTTTCCGCACCAAAGCCATATCAAACAACTTCGTAATTCGATTGCTGGCAGAGTTTATTTTGTTGTCCGATACCAAACCTGATTCAGCTATGTCACGTGCGGTAAATGTTTCCTTTTCAACCGCAAAATTATAAGTTTCTCGCATCTCCTGACTTATATCACCGTATAAAATAGTCTGATTATTTGCATCAACACCGGGAACGACCAGTTTTCTTTCTTTCAATGCCGCTTCAAGGTTCTCCTTAACGAGATCATTCACTCCGGAAATTAAAACATACCGTTCACCAAAATCCCGAATCATAATGCGCCTGATCAGTTTGCATATAAATTCGTCCGCACACGAATAATCTAAAAACAGAACCTCGCCAAAATCAAGCCGCATCATTGAATCGAGAGGATTGCTCTTAATCTGAGCAATAACCTGCTCTCGCACTTTATCTCCCGTGGGTCTACCGCCCAAGATGTTCTTTTCGTAATTTATTTTAAATGTTGGTATTTTTTTTAACATATTAATCTCTATTGTTACGCTTACACCGCTTTCACTGAACACATTATATTCGCTACATGCTATCGTGTCAAGTATTTTCTACTTCCGCTAAACTTATCATAACCTGAACGCCCGGAAAGAACCCGGGATTAAAACAGTATGCCCTGTTATTTCTGAAATAAAAGCTCGCGTCCCCAGAACGTATCCGTAAGGAACCGCTGTATTTTTTCGTTATTTCATGAACTTTAGACAAACCAAGCCCTCTATCGCCCGTTGATGAAGACGTCGCCTCTTTTTGCAACGCCTTTACAATCGACTCATAATGGCTCCATCCTTCCGCTTCTTCATACCTTTTTTTCAATGCCGAGCGCATACCAATACCCAAATCCCCAACTGCGATCATGACAAAACGCTTGCCGGTTGAATGATTCGTATATCGTTGTGCGGCTAAATAACCAGCGTCCTCACTATGATCAACAATGTTATGACACAACTCGCTTACCACTGTTGTATAGCTTGTGACTTCCTCTTGAGAAAAATTCAACTGATTATTAAGAATGACGCCAAGCGCTTCCTCTTGAAAGTTGCTATCTGAACCAATAGGAGTTATTTTTACTAATATATCCGACCTGTCCTGCGACGAAACCGTATTCCACCCACTCGATAAATTTGCTAAAGGAGATATGTGATCATTAAAATTCATAAACGCCAAGTATGACGCTGTTTCAAAATCATCAGGAAAAACAACGCGTACTTCCTTAAATGATTTTTGTAAACAACGTATCGATAAACACAACCCAATTAAGGCATATGGATCTATAAAGCGTACATCCCGCATAACCAATTCTGCTTCATCCTCAAAACTAACAGTACTGATGTTTTGAACATACGCCAGAAGGTTATCAACATCCTCAGATGATAATTTTGATTGCTCAAGCTTGATAGTCTCCATAACTCTCCTTCAAAACAAAAAACCTTCGCTTGGGGTATGTATTCAAAGCCCATACGAAGGTTTTACTTTTTTAACGTCCGGGATTCCCCCTTCAAAACTCGGGACGATCAATCTAATTTAACGTATTTTTATATATTATTATTGGTGTTTGGTCAAGTAAATTATAGACATGTCCCTTTTCAACTGTTATCATAAATATTTACGGCACAACCATAAATAAAAGGTGACGTCATGAAACTACACATTTACGGAGATAATATTGTCGAGTGCGAACGAGGCCTTTATCTGATTGCAAATGCCATTGGTGCTTCCTCTGTATTGCTCAATGAAAGTGAATCGTCGGCAACTAACCCAAACTACAAAGTCGTAAGCAATCAGCGCAATATCATACTCAATATTCGTTTTTTTCCTGGGTTTGGAAGGTGGAGTAACGATATTGCTTCCATTATAGAAAGCAGGGGCGGAGTATTAAGAGAATCCACCGACATTGTAATTACCAAATTAATCCCTTCCAGCGATCAAAATTTCATTGAGCTCATCTTAATTGGGATAGAGTTTTGTGGCGCTTTAGCGGCAGGCAATCAAGCTTGGCAAAGATGTGGCAGAGCGTACTCATTTTCAATGTCTGGAACACCTTATATCTATTTAACCGATATCGGAGGGCATGAACTTGACAAAAATCGAAACGAAAAGGCTGTGCGATTACCAAATCCGATTGTTCCATTTGCTTTTTTAACTCACTCCCTTATGCAAAAGACTCCAGCCGTACCGGTATTCACACCAAATTATGCAATCACACATCAAATACATGGTCTCTTTGAGCAATGTTATGGAGACGAAACATTATCTCAACTTCTAGATAATTTAATAACTGAAAAATCGATAACAGAACCAATTGAAAAACTGTTCAAAATGACTTCGTCGTTTGTCAGCGCTCTATCGGAGAAAAGGAGAAAACACGACACATTCAAAACGGTTCAATGGGTAGAATGGATAAACATCTTAAAGAAAAAGGAATCATCTATAGATTTTATTTGCTCCCAAAAACAGCCGTGGAAAAAAACAGCTTATATTGAAGGTTTAACGACTAGCGCAAAAGAAGTAATTGAGACAACGAGTAAGTATGCTTATGGTATCGGTGCAAAGGAACTACCAATTTGCATAATCCCGCCAAGCCAACGCCTAAACTTTGCGCGATATATTAAGTCGGTTTACACAACTATCCCACTCGAATTTCAAAACTGGCTAAATAATAATTCGGCGCTTTGCATATGTTGGATTATGGGATTTAAACCAAGAGGAGATGATGCGCGACCCGATAGGGGAGTTGTGCCTCTTGCAAGAATGTTGCTTGGGCAAAATCTTGATTTATTAACTTTTGTGTACGGGCCTGCGAAAAGCTTTACTTGGCAACTTCTGATTGATAATCCACAAGAGCTTTATAGAAGAAACGGTCTATGGGAGTCTATTCTAAAGTTAAGTGATGCCGTTTTAATTGATAGTTCCACAGACAGCGTAACAAAAAAAGGCTATTTGAAACATCACTGGGCTTCAAAGAAACAAAGACTTTCGCCTCCGGAGTTCCCTCCGACCGCTTATTTACCTTTAACGTATAATGAGAATGACGTTGACACAATACTTCATCTTACGTTGAATTCAAACAAAAAGCATTTCTTCGAATGTATGTGTAACCCTCCTGGCGGAGATTGGAGTGGAATTACAGTTATAGCAGACTATACAACAAAGAGACTATCACGTTGGCTTTCATTACCCCGTGTTAGCGCAGATGGGGATAAGCGGCCAGACCATGTTTTTCAATTATTTCCTGAAATTGGTAACCCTATTTTCCTAATCATTGAGTCTAAAGAGAAAAGAGTTTCATTAAATAATGAAAAAGATATAGGTCCGCGTCTTGTTTCATACGTTAAAAACCTGTTATCAACACCTCCGTCAGTAACGTATGAAAATAATTGGGGAAGGAATCTTGATAATCAAACGACCTCCATTTCAGAATACGGATTTGCATCGGGGGTAGCTTTTTTTCATGAAGGACTAGAGTCATTAGCTGATTTTAATATCGCTGTAGATATAGTCTTTAGTGTGCAAGTTGACGATCCTAAGGCTACTATATTCATTCGGCCGCTAACAAACCTTGGAAAAAGAGTTGCTGTTATCATTCAAGATAAATATTTATTACCTAATCTAATTTCGATACAGCAAATCTAATAATTCAGATACAGAGACTCAATAACTTTTTCTTCTTTTTTATTCAAAACATTTCTGAGAGTTGATTTTCCTGCCGATACAAACAATTCCCTCTTGTACACATCTTTGGGTATTGATATACGCAAATCAACCCCGTCTCTAAAGCCATCAAACGATAATGCGAACTTAACCCCTTTAGTATTAAGCCGATCGAGAGAACGAAAGAAAGAATCGAAATCGATAGAATTATTATATCGGTTCTTTGTCCCAGCATAAGGTGGGTCTAAATAAATAAAATCTCCTTGTTTCGCCATATCAAATACCTCTTCGTATCCCGCATTGATAAACTTCACATCCTTGATTTGACAAGACCACTTCTTTATAATTTTTCCAAAGGTTTCAGGAGACATGCCTTTCCGAGATAAATGAAATGAATTATTAAATTCACCCGCCCTGTTAAACCGAACTATACCGTTCACACACGTCCTTGTTAAAAATAACAAATCGACAGGGTCATGATTCTTATTAAATCTGTCTCGTACTTCATAATAGTAATCCGGTAAATTCTGCTGCAGAGAGTGCCAATGTTCTCGATAACGCCTGCATACTTTTTCAGGATTGGTTTGAATATTTGCCCACAGCTCTACCAATGGCTTATAAATATCACTAGCGATAGCCGCCTTTTTTGTGTTCAGAAAAAGGAGAGCTCCTCCTCCTAAGAAAGGCTCTATATACCTTTCATAAGATGGAAAATAATCATTAATAGTGTGTGCTATTTTTCTCTTACTTCCAGTCCATTTTATCAACGAGGGAATAACAATTTTATCCTTAGATTTATTTTTTAATGAAAGGGTGCTTTCTTCAACTGCTAATGTAGCTGGCACAAACAAAGATGTCTTTTCTTCGTTAATACGTTTGTTAGCTATCTCAACATATTTACTCTCTTTTTCGAACGCAAGAAAATACATTTCATTCTTTATGCAAGCAATACATTCAGAACCGGATCCTGCAAAAGGGATAAAACATCTTCCACCTTTCTTCCCGGACACCTTCATCATTCTATCTAAAAGTCTTACCGGCTTCTGAGTCTCATGTTTTCCATACTTTAGCTCGGATTTAGCTTTGTTATTAGGAATGTCCCAGACAGTTCTCATCTGTTTTCCTGTTTTGTGCAAACAATCTTCAGGGAAAGAAATATCTTTCAGTTGCTTGTAATTAAATAGATATTTTCGCTTCTTGGCACCGCCAGTATGACACCATAAAATAGTTTCATGACTTGCTGTCAAACGTCTTCCCGATAAATTAGGGAAACTATTCCTTTTATACCACACAATCTCATTAATTATTTCTATGCCCAATACTTGAAGCGCAAAATTAATAACTCCCATATTATGATATGTTCCATGCACCCAAAAAGATCCTGTATGCTTTACTATCCTACTCAATTCTTGTAGCCATTTTAGAGTAAACATAAAATAGTCATGAAGGGGCATATCATCCCATGATTGTATGACCTTCTCCCAATTCCCGCCCATCCCTGGCATTTTTACTGAATTGTCCCATTTCCAAATACCACCTTTGGACAAATTATAAGGGGGGTCTACAACTGCTAAATCAAAATAAGAATTTTCGATATCAGGAAAAGCGTCAAAAACGTCCTGACAGTAGATTTGATTTAATTTATAGTCCATGGCTTCCTTCATTTATAATATTAATCGATTAATGTAGCTACTATATCACAATAATCGCAACAAAACCACTATGCTAATTCTACTAATACATAACCGCTTCGAAATAGGCAAGAATCAATTGCAAGATTAATCTTGTTCTCCCACCAATATGCCAATCCGTATTCCTTTCTGGCTCAAGTCGTGACTTGTAATCATATATCGTAAATACCAGTCCGTTGATTCTACCAACCCATTCAGCCTTAATCTTGCCATCCGGCGACACCCCAAGTTGTGGCTCGCCGAACACCCGAACAATATCTTCATAACGCGTGCCGGCTGGCAGGTATCCCTGACAGCCGGTGCCGTCATGTGATACCCCGCCCATTTCAACCTTCAATTCAATTTCAGCTTTGACTTTCATTTTGCGCCTTCCTTTTTCCCCAACCCGACTTCCAGCGCGTAACGGCGCCCGCAACAATTGCGTCAATCTCCTGCTGTGTAATACCCTCAGCCAATACATGCATGAGTTCTTCCTTATTAAGTACACGAAAATTCTTAATGCCACGTTCCTTCGCTTTAAGCATAAGAGCGTTGCGGGTTTCTTTTACATCACCTACGGTCTCCACAACCTTTTGCTTTTTTACTATCTTCCTCATAAATCCTCCTCAAGTTTGTAATACCGGATTTTTAATTTTTTTGAGCGCCTGCTTCTTAGCCTCAGAATATCGCCCGCTAATAAAAGTGACCTTGCCGTCATCGCCTTTGAACGCCCATGTACCTTTGCCGAACGGACGCTTACCGTGAGTAAAGATGTACTGATTAACTCCTCCTATTTCTTTTCTCATAACACGGCCTCCTGCAATTTACCTGTTACGACATTGAGCATCTGGCAATGCGTAACGCCTTTTTCCTTCCATTGCTGCTCGATCGTGATCGACCACTTGCCGAGCGGCATGACCCGCTCGATTTCCCGCAACCGCAGCTTCGCGGCCGGCAAATGATCACGCATCCAGCCGCTTATCGGAATGTTTTCGACGTACGTTTCCTCGCCGCCATTCCTGACGCTGATGTACCGCGTCTTTTTTGCCGTCATGTTTTCGCGAACCATTGGAATCCCCTCCTTTCGAGGGGTATAGGGCCATAACACTTAATAGTTGGCAAGGCGTTTCGTACTCTTTATTTCTTGCCGTTTTCCGCGATTCCTGCCCGCAGGGTGCCCATTCCCAGGAAGCCGAGAATCGAATTGACCACGGGAAGCAGGCTTTGCGGGATAACGTCCATTGCCATTAACCCGTTTAAAATGACCCCCACGCCCACTACCAAATACGTCTTTTTGCCTTTAAGAAAGTTAAGCATGAAACACCTCCTCATTTGATACCGTTTTTTGCTAAAAGTTTTTTTACATCACTCTCGATGATATCGAGCTTATGCTCCATCCGCTCGTTACGCTCATCGTTGCGTTTTTCTTTTTCAGTACAGACCTCTTTTATCATGAACGTCTTCGTTGCCCATTCATAAATGGCTTTCCGTTTTATGCTGTCCCAGAAAAAGAGTTTCCCGAGAAACACAATTGCCGCTGCCCATAAGCCTCCGCTAAGCCATTTATCCATGGTAACCTCTCGTTTTATGATTCACTGCGCGCATGCACTTTTGTCGCAGCACTAAAGTCGACATTGATATAATTACCGCATGGTTTCGGCGTATCCTCATCGTGATAACATTTATGATGCCGGCAATCTGTTCTAACAGGTATCGGAGTAGTGCCTCTACTTTCGACATGAACTTTATCTTTTATCCCTTCTACATGATTCAGAAAATCGATCGCATCTTGTTCCTCTTTAAAACTGACATCAATCTCAACTCTGTACACTGCCATTTCACACCGTCCTTTCACATTATTAAAATCGCCTGACTTTTTGGAGTTGCCACGCCATACGCTGCGGCTGGCACCGCTATCGTATCGGTCAACCCGGCAACCGGAGCGGATCCGAAATAATTACTGTGTTGAATGCGTATCTCGTCCATCCAGCCCTGCATATAATCAGAGCCAAACGACCACTTCCCGATAGCAAGGTTTCCAGAAAATGTTGCCGTCGTGCTAAAGGTTACATACGCGTACTGCACTCCATCGACGTACACTCCGAATTTATCCGCGACCTTGCACAACGCTACATGATGCCAATTGCTATCGGTAATATCACATCCGCCGATATCCGCTTTGAGCACTCCTCCTATTGCCACGTATAACACCACTCCTCGGCCATCTTGATGGTATATCTCCCAAACATTATTTCCCGCATCCTGGCACTGATTGACATACATCTGATATGACTTTGCCGTATTCGCGTGGCGCACCCAAAAGTCAATCGTCCAGCTATCCGAACCGCTCCCCAGCAGGTCCCAGTCAGCACTATCAGGAAACGTGACATAATCGCTGTCACCGTCGAGCAATAACGATGCGCCGCCCCACTTCTGCTGTGCCGTATCAAGCTGCGCCGTGCCTCCAAATGTCGGTATATGATAACCGTTACTTTTATCTTGCGTTTCAAAGTGTAAAAGTAATTTCGTCTGAGCATCTGCCGTAAAAGCCGATGTGGGCACACTAAACGAAATGCCGGAATAACGGGCAGCATTGGAAACGCGCAGCTCGTCAATCCTGCCGCCAAAATAATAAGATGAATTATATCGCCCAATAACTAACGCTGATGCGCTCACCTCTATGCTCGCCGCGCTTGACGCTGTCGCTATTCGTATTCCGTTTTTGTAAAATGAGAAATCAGAACCGTTGCGAACCACGGCTAAATGAGTCCACGTGTTTAAATCAATAGTTCCCAAAGCATCGGTATCATTTACGATATCCCACGATGAGCCGTTTGACGTGACGTATACGCCGTTATTTGTCCCATCGCTGCCGCCAAAAATAAACGGCGGATAGGAATCGCCGTCATGTCTGCATAACGTCTCCTTCCCAGCCGTTTTACTTGTCCTGTACTCCCACCATTCAACCGTAAAATCATTAGCGCCAAAATCCCAATCAGCGCTGTCTGGTATCGTAAGGTAATCGCTATCGCCATCAAGCACTAGACAGGTATTCCCGAATTGTGGGCTTGCCGTCGTTAGCCCTGCTGTGCCATATTGTGTTACGATATTCCCATTACCGCTGTCGTCGAGTACTTCTTTAGAACCGTCAGCCCCGTCAAAATGAAGCAGCAATTTTGTGTCCGCATTTAATCCGCCCACAAAAGACCTCCCTATGTCCTATTCACATCCAAGGAAACCAAACATCTCGTAATAGCCGCAATAGAATCGACGTTAAACGCAAGAACCGATCCTGCCGTTATTGCCGTTGTCCACCCGGAAAGCGTGACATCTTCATCCTTTGTCCCCGATGATATTTCGGGCTCATACCCGCCGCATATACTATCCGCATCAAGCGGCGGAAAATTCGTGTACGTATCTTTCCAGATATCGACCTTGATACTGCCACTCTGGTCTGCAAGAAGCGTTGATTTAACTATCGCACAGTTGAACGGCACGCGTACATATCCTTTTACACCTGTCGTTATTGCCTCGCCTCCACCGTCAATAATGAACGAGATGTTGCTCCCCTTAACGGCAGCTGGCAAATAAGACTCCCATACACCGGCCGTTTTACAACGGTATACGATATCCGTATCCGTCGCCCAATACCACTGCCCGGCCAACGGACTTGCCGCTTTATTCGCGTCGAGCCCGTATTTAAACGGAACGTGCAGCTCATCGCCTGTTGCTTCGCTATGTTTTGGCATTGTAATTCTCCTTCGTTATGAATTAATATCCTTTCGCGATCCAGTCAACGTCGCCCGCGCATAACGCCCCGTCGCTGTCCTGGCGCACCTCGACATTAAACCCTGATAAACTTTTGCTTGTTATACGCGCGTATTTACTCCCCTGCGCAATCGCATAGACCCGCACTTTTATGTAAAAGGTTTTATTGAACGGAATCGTTGCCGTCTCATTGACCGCGACGTCCTCTCCCCCATCATCGTAGAATTGCACTGTTGCCTTTGATTTTAAATTCCAGAGCCGCGCCACGCGTGTGGTGTCGCTGTTCGTAACAACAACTTTTATCATAAAGAACCGGCACTCATACTCGCCGCTCGCGAACGCAGACCATTCGCTCCATGAGGTGCCGTCGTCCGCCATCGAAATAAATAATTCATACGTTGCCGCTTCCCCTTCGACGTTTATCGTGATCGAAAGCCGGCCGCGCACCTTCGCGCCAAGGTCAACAACATCAGAAACGTAAATTCCCTCCTCCGCGTAATGATCCCCGAAATACCGCAACTGTAAAAAATCGGTGTAAATCGCTTCACCGGTATAAATTTCTCCCGTATTCGACGCGTACAATACTCCTGAATTGTTTGTATACTCCTCAGCATCAACCTGTGTCTTTATCTCAAAACCGTGCACCGGCTGTGTGTATTCTTCTTCCAAAGCGTTCTCATACGCTTCACCGTTCTCATCCGTAACCGTTTCTTCATTCGCATCTGAAATCTCGTTAATATCACCGTTTTGCCAATCGTCCAGATCGTTATTCTGTAAATCTTCAATGTTGACCGTTGTCGTGACCTCAAGAACACCCGCCGCCTCGGCATTCGAATAATTCCCGGACGTATCGATCGCCTTGATCATGTACCGCCGCTCGCCATATGAGAAAACCGGCACGCGCCAGGTGTTATCCTGAAGTTCTGTAATGAGCACCGTCCCCCGATCCCAGCTATCCCCTTCCCGTATTTCATAGCCGAATAAATCGATATCCGTATTCGGCGCCCACTCCATGACAATGTCGTTCCCGTCTTGCCGCACCGCAAACCCGCTAACATCGGAAGGAGGCGCGCCTTTGCCCAAAACGTACAGCGCCGACGAAACCGCGCCGTCGCTGATAATGCCGTTTATCGATACGGTCTTTACTTTTATCTGATAGGTCGTCTCTGCTTTGACGTTTAACACGCGGAAGGAAGTTTCCTGCGTCCCTCCCCAAACGATAAAATCATCCGATCCTTTTTTATACTCAATCTGATAATGGCTGAGAAAATGTTTCGATTCGTCCGCGGAAGCGGTAAACGACACCAAAATATCCGAAGCAACGTTGCCGTCTTTATTGATATAAATCTCACTTTCCGAAACCGCGAGCCCGCTCACGTCAGTAACCGGCGCATACGGATTAGGCGGCGTACCGTACTGAAACATCTGTATCGAAGAGCCGAACCGGTCGTTATAAATCGTGGCGTTATATTCCCGCCCCGTAATTTTGAACGTATCGATTTCTGTTTCCTCAATTCTCATGCAGAGGAAAGGTTTAGCCGTCCAGCTCATCAAACTATGCGTAAAATTGAAAACGTCCCCCACCTCCATATAAATCGATTCGAGTGATGAAGTAAATTCGATGCTGACCGGATTCACTTTGAGCTCATAAAAATACTGGTTGCTGAGTCGCGACGCCTGGCTGAAACGGTTAATCGACGGGACCGTAATCGTCTGGTCAACGATACCGCGCGCGTCCTGGTCGACTTTATCTTCCGCACCCCACGCGAGTATCCGGGTATCGTTTTGTTCCGGATCGAAATATTCGATGCCAAAGCGGTTGACCATATCATCAAGCCCTTTGGGTACTATTTTCACATCTGCCACGTCGTCCTCATCGAGCGCGAGAACCGCGCTTTTTTCTTTATTGATGACGAGTTTAATACTTGAGCCGCTCGTAATAAGGCTTGCCGCAAAGCCGATGAGCATCTCGGAGAGGTTATCGAGCGCCGAGCGGCGCTGGTCAATAACATACGAGGTCACGTACCGCGCCTCAGTGCCGCCGTTACCGTCGGAAACGAGTTCATCGCTAAGATCATACTCCTCGCCAAATGACGCGTTATTAAGGTCGCTTTCCGCGTACCCGCATCCGCTCACTTGTTTTTTTCTGAGTAAGTAATCCCGGATGCATGCCGCAGGATTTGCTGAATAGGTTTTCTCAGCCGTCCATGAAAATCCGTTCCACGTCGAAACCTTAGTCCCCTGAATGACGGCCGTAAACTTCGGACGGCCGCCTTTTAATTTATCCGACGTCTCCAGGTGAAAATGAATGCACGCCTTGCGCCGGTATTGAATGCCGTCTAAATCTAATCCCGTATCGGTTTCAACATTCTGTGTTGCCGTACCGGTAAATACTGTATAACTGCAACCGGGGAAATTACCGATCGGCTCATCATTAAGCCGTATGTCGCTAAACCCTTCTATCTCCCCGTGGCAGAAAACGACGATAAAGTCGACGACCTCGCCTCCTGATATCGGATTTTGAAAGACCACGTTGCCCCCCATCCTCACCTCGCCGTACACAAGAGGACAGACGGTCTGGTTCGTCGAAGTAGTTTCGAGCTCACCGAATTTATACCGCTGCGACGGCGTATCGGTCGAAATCCGTTTTGCCTGAAACGAAAGCCCGATCGCAATACCGAAAGGCCCAAGTAAAAATCCACCGAGGGCGCCAAACAAAGCCCCTTTCCATCCACCGCCCGACGCAATGCCGACACCCGCGCCGATCACCGTCCATGCCACGATAAATGTAATCGTAACCGGATCGCCTGCCGGCGGAATGTAAATCTGCCCGTCTTTTGCCCTGACGCCGAAAACAAAATGTTTCTCCCACAGATGATTGAGCCGGCCGATTCTGCTTTTTCCTTTTCTGTCCGCATGAAGCATTTTGCCGTAGCCGAGATAAAGCCCCACGTGCAATTCGTTATGTATTTTAAAAACTAAAATATCTTCAGACTGTATGCCGTTAATGCCGACGATATGATTTTTCCCTTTGAATTCATTCAGTATCTCCTGCGGAAGTTTATCTTTATTATCGCGTATGGTAGGCGCCTCCCCCTCAACACCGATTGAATTAAAATAAAGCTGCATAAGGCCCGTGCAGTCGGTACCCATGCGATCCCTGCCGTCTTCCTTCCAAGGGATCCCGATCAAATCGTTAATTTTTTTCTGGTCGAGCTTTTTCATAACTTTGGATTGATTAACGGAGGCAGATGTAAATTGCCTTCGTAGTTCGCGTGGTTATTGAATCTGTTTTTGCACGTCGCATACGCTTTATCGCATCCCTGCTCAAGGTCGTAAGTATCACCCGGCTGCGGCTCATGCGGCAAAGCGTAATCAAGAACGTTTTTTTTATCCGCATTTATAAAATCAACAACTTTCCGTTTCTGCCCGCTGTTATTCCCCGACGTAAAACTAATAACACCGTCGTTCCAGTAATCGTCCGCCTCGCCGCGCGCCGCGTCGATGATCTCGGTCGTCGTGGATCCGCCGTCAACGGACTGGTCGGTAACCCCTGTCGAGCCCGCGTCGAATCCGCAAAACTCATCGCCGAATATGTAATTGCAATAGAGCTGCTGCATCACGCCGGTCTCCACATCAAGTGATTTAATTTTCGAACGGCATTCGAGTTTGACGCTTGTTTCGGTAAGCTCGCTTATCCCGTTAAGAATGCCGTCGAACATCACTTTCGCGTGTGTTTCATCGGTTAATAAATCAAGGAATACCTTCCGTATAACAACCCGCTTTCCCCTGAGCTCAACGGTTGCCAGTAAATTGCTCCAGAGCCGGTCGACGTTATCGAGTTCGCTCGATACGGCTTCGACTTCAAGCTGGTTACTTACCGGAATAGCCGATCGCTTAATGCCGAGAGGTAGATATGCTTTTACATCACTATCTAAATTCCAAAAATTAAGGGGCCGGTTATTAGTGCAAAAATACCGCGTTTCACTATCAGCCGTTTCTTGGTCACCAAGATAAATATCATAAAGCTCAATCGGCCGGTTCTGATCTTCCGCGGCTTCGTTTTTAAATTCGGTGGTTAATTCGTCTCGCATATTCTCCTCACGGCGCCGAGTACGTGTTCCACAATACCTCGACAAGATTTATTGACGCGTTATACAAGGCGTACGCTATTTTTTCGCGCGAGAAAATATCTTCGCTAAAACGCGCCTGAATGTAATATTCATAATCGGCCGTTATCGCAACACCCCCAGCCGGCGGGGATGAGAAAGTGAGTTTTGCTATCTCGTTTGTGAGATCGTTTGACGGCGTCACGTCTTCCGTCTCTACGCCATCCAGATAAACCACGACCGATGAAACGTCGATGGGAAAATAGTCGAGCGCGAATACGGTCTCGATGCCGTCCCCCGTGCCGACGCTCTCTGCCGTAACGACTTTGTTTTTATTCGTCGGGAATTTCACCCAGAAGGTATCGTACTTCCCTTTACGCGCCCTGAAAAAATCCCATATCGCATCGATTGCCGCTTCGTTCTCTTCATGTAAAGAACATTCAAGCGTGCGGATGCCGTCCGACCATTTATCGCGCCGTTTTTCCCTTCCGCTGTCTGCCTGAAAAATAAGCGTGTTGTAGTGGATGCTTTCTTTTAAGCCGAATGCCGGTGAAAAGGTTAGAATTTCAGTGCTCATAGTTAACAGTATTTCCTTGTCGCGTGCCTGATGGGATTATTCCCTTGCATCCCTTTTATAAGGCGGCCGTCGATAAGGTCTCCGTTTTTGTTCATAAGTCGCCTGAACGAATCAACGTCGGTTGCCTGAATATAATAATTATGAATGGTCGTCTCTCCTCCTCTGGCCGGTTC
>JAHJGZ010000151.1 GCA_018823795.1 Candidatus Omnitrophota bacterium | reverse complement strand
GACTAAGACTTGTATCCTTTTTTAAAGGCAACCCCTTTAAAAAAGGATAAATTCGCACAGACTAAGACTTGTATCCTTTTTTAAAGGCAACCCCTTTAAAAAAGGATAAATTCGCACAGTGACTTACGTCGCGAGTACGTTCCGTAAGTCACGTGCTCATGTATGTTCAGCGATGCGGTGGATGATCTCGGCAAGATAGGTCTGGTATTTAATGCCGAGTTTTTGGGACCGTTCTTTTATCCGAGCGATATCATTACCATTCACGCGAATCGTAATGGTCATATCTTTTTTGCGCGCTTCAATTGCAGCAACGACTTCATCAAGCTCTGCCCCCGTAACAGGCACAAATTCACCCCGTTCGATCGACTGCGCTATCTCGCGCTCCTCTTTTGATAATTGTATCTTCTTCATTGTTCCTCACCGTGTAAATATTTTTTTGTATATTTTCTGTTTGGAAATGCCGTTTTTAAGAATAAATAATCATCGGTGCGCACGTAAGGAATGCTCCACACATATCCTTTGTATTCAAACAACATAATACGCTGATGTGCCTTACGCGGGTGTTTCTCGATTCCGAGAAACTGTGAACTCAACAACTCTTCAAAACTAACACCGCGTGTCCGTTTGAGCTCATCATTTTTATCTTCGTTCCATTTGATCTGTTGCATATGAATTATACTACTTTACATTTGTATTTACAATTGTAAATTTCATTATTGTATATATTGTGTTTATTGAATAATAATTTTGCAATTATAGCATATCATGAAGACGTGGCAAGGAGAATTTTAGGAATTGTTTAAGGTGCCAAATTGGCACCTTAAGTTGAGAAACCGAAAAATGAGTAAATCTGGAGGTCACACATTGCGACTTCCAAAGTTTTTGATATCGCAAAATGCGACATCAAGTTGGGGAGGTGTGCGGAAAAATCCGTATTGCTTCACCGAGCAAGGCGTCGCAATGCTCTCTTCTGTACTACATAGTGAAAAAGCGATATCTGTAAACATCCAAATAATGAGGGCGTTTGTCCGGATACGTGAATTAATCGCTTCTCATAAAGACCTTCAAAGAAAAATAGAAGAGATCGAAAAAAGGATGGAACAAAAATTTGGTATCTACGACAAACAATTCAAGATTGTCTTCGAAGCTTTCGAAGAACTCAAACTCTTCCTCTCTCCACCCGAAAAGCCAAAGCGGAGGATTGGGTTTAAGTGACGAGACGACTTAGCGAGAACAACGAAGTGCTTCGACTCCGCTCAGCATCGTGAGCCTGTCGAACGACTAAGTTATATGCCAGCATTTATACTTTGCCTGTTGTATCATGCAAAGTATAAATTCGCACATATGGTTTACGTCATTTACCCCTGCCTGCTTCGCTCTGCGAAGCAAAACGGCGTTGCTTTGCAGTCATTTTCCCCTGCCTGCTTCGCTTTGTCTGCCTTTCGGCAGACAGGCGAAGCAAAGCGGCAGGGATACATGGTGGCATAACTTAGCGAACGATAGTGAAGCTAAGTTATATGCCAGCATTTATACTTTGCCTGTTGTATCATGCAAAGTATAAATTCGCACAGTGACTTATGTCGCCCTACGGGCTCCATAAGTCACGTGCTCATTTAAATCCTATTCTTCGCTTCGGGCTCTTTGGCGGCTGTAAGACTTTCTTGAGCTTCTCAAAAGCTTTAAACACAAGCTCAAATTGATCCTCATGTATAGCAAACTTCTCTTCAATTTTTTTGGTAAATTTTTCTTCGAGTTCTTCTATTTTTTTCCTGAGATCTTTGTGATTTGCGATAAGCTCACGAATACGCACAAACGCACGCATAATTTGGATATTGACTTCAATAGCCCTATTACTATTCAGTACTGATGAGAGCATAGCTACTCCCTGCTCAGTAAAAACATATGGTAAGTACTTAATATTTTTCCCGTGTCTCGTTTTCAAGATCGCAAATTGCGACCTTGAAGATATAACTTCTTTCCATGTAAGCTGATACATAAAATCTTGTGGGAATCTTTTCCTGTTCCTTTTCACCTGTTCATTTAATCTTCCGGTTGTTACCCCATACAATTGTGCCAAATCCTTATCGAGCATAACTTTTTTACCTCGAATCAGATATATCTTACGTTCTATTATTTCGTCGGGAATAACAGGGTTTTTCCCGGAACCTCTTCGCTTAGCCACGGCACGCGCTTCCTCGGTTATTTTCTTTATCTTGACCATATGGGATGGTATCATAAATATTAATAATAAGCAAATTATTTATTTATAATGCGCATATACTTTATTCTGAGTTATTTGGGGCCCATTTTTGTAATAAAAACCATAAAGGAACCGGTCGTAAATTGTGACCTTAAATCAAGGCCTTTTGCCAGGTAGGTGAATTGCCATCTTTTGGCTATTTCGGGCCCCGATAAAATGCTGCGGACAATCAGTGGGATTCCCATTACTCAGCACCATATTGTACAAATGCTGAGTAATGGATTAATTCCAACTTATCAGTTACGTCGTTTCACTCCGTAACTGATGTTGTCATTAAAATTCTACCACAGTAACTTATGTCATGTGCCCTGCCTGCCGGCAGGCAGGCGACATATCAGGTACAAACTGGTAACATAGTTAACAAAATAAACCGGGGACATAGGTAACAGTTTATAATCTACGGCAAGGAGGTAAATACCATGCCGTGG
>JAHJGZ010000249.1 GCA_018823795.1 Candidatus Omnitrophota bacterium | reverse complement strand
GGCAACGGTATGGAATTCGGCGGGTATCTTTGGCGAATTCAATATCATCGCAAGGGCGGGCGGCAAAGCTGACACCGCGACAATTTGGGTCAACAGCACCGCATCCCGTTTTGGTACATTGATTATCAGTACCGACATAAAAGTCATTTACGCTGACCGAGGGCGCAGTTTCGCAAATGTCACAGCGATACTCAAAGATCAATATGGAGAACCGCAAGCGGCTGACACCATCCGTTTCGCAACGCCGGGATTCGGCACGGTTGGATCACCTGTAGTGACGGACGGTTTCGGTATCGCGCGTACGACGTTTAAAGATGCTTATGGCATTCCTACCTCACCCGATTCGGCGATGGTCATCGCTCGCTATTCCAATTGGGGTTTAGCCGATACCGCCTATATCGTCATCGAGCCTGAAGAACCAGTAGGTGAAGTTAATATAACGGTGCAGCCGGATGAAGGCGTTGCCGGGAAAGATTCCGCAACCGTGCGCGTCAATGTTTTTTTGGAGAACGGACTTCGAGCGCCGGATAATACGGAAGTCTTGTTACATACAGACTGCGGTGATTTTAAAAACGATACGGTTAAAACCACGAATGGCATCGCGTTTAATACGTACTATTTCTGTCCGTCACGAGGCACAGCAACGGTTTACGCCAACGTGGGAGCCGTGGTGTCGAATGAATTCACGGTGATCGTGAATCCCGGTGCGCCCAAGAACGTCAGCATTGACGCGACACCGAATGAAGTCTATATCGGCTCACAGGAAGTGGTTTCGATAACGGCACAGGTCAATGATACGATGGGCAATCCTGTTTTTGAAGGAGCTCTTGTCAGTTTCTCGACCACGCACGGTTCGATTAACGAGAATGCTGCGACCGACAATGACGGTATCGCGCGTGCGATACTGAATCCGGGCACGGAAGCCGGGAATGCCAAGGTGAAAGCGTTTGTCGGTGCAGCGGTTGATTCGGTGACGGTGCGCATTGTGGCGGGAACCGCTAATACGCTGGCGTTGAATGTGTCGCCGGCTTCGATTCGAGTGCGCGGGACGGGTGGCGTGGATCAGGCGCTGGTCGAAGCAACGGTTTTGGATGCGAATCAAAATCCGGTACCGGATGGGAAATGGGTTACGTTCCAGATTGTTATCGGGCCCGGAGGAGGAGTTAATATCAATGGTCGAGGTGATATCGATTCCGCTCAAACATCCAGCGGTATTGCGCGTGTGACCTTGAATGCCGGGATTTATCCGGGTATTGTTGATCTTCGCGCGTCCACTTATGTGGGTGATGAAGAAATCTTCGCACATAAATCGAATATTTCTGTTGTCTCCGGCCCGCCGGCAACTATCAGTATACAGCCGAACGAAATCGGCACAGCTGCAGGCGGCGGAGGATGGCAGGTTGAAGTAGCCGCGCAGGTTCGAGATACGTACAATAATCCGGTCTCCAATAACTGGGTTGTGTTCTTTAGCGTGGAACCGGATGTTGCGGCAATAGTCTCTGATCAGGTTTATACGGGAAATTCGGATGAAAATGGCGACTCGCGGGCTGGTTTCGCGTATACGCAGCTTACATGGCTGAGTTCATATACATTCCAGCCGGTGATTATCACGGCGGAATGCCAGCCGCCTAATGGAACCGTGCGCGAAGATACCACGTTCACACTGCCGCTTCAGGGAGGGGAATTAAACCTACTATGTACACCACAGCATTGGCATTTCCTCGATGACGGCGACCCAACTCGCATTCGATGTCTCGCGACGGTGCAAGATGGTAATCATGTGCCGATAAACGGAGCGCGGGTATTCTATTTCTCTCAGAAAGGTCACTACTATACAGCCTCAACGGGCGGCACACGTGCGGATGAGTACATTACGGGTACTCCGCCGGCGGATGATGGTCAAGCGATTCTCTGGCTGCGTTGCGAAATGCAGTGGGCGTTCCCGGATCCCATTACCGTGGAAACCACCTGTGAAACACGCGTAGAACTGCTTTACTATGGTGGCGTCGCGGCCGATGCCGTGATTGTGCAGTTCCAGCGCGGTTCAGGAGGATAATTAGGCATAGCCGGGCACGCGAGACGCATGCCGCGGCGAATCCCACCCCCTCCGAGGGAGAAAAAGTTACTGGAAATACTATTGCCTGGGTAACCAAGCAATTAGATGCGGGGGATATTGTTTTACAAAAAGAACATCCGATCTCTTTATTTGACAACTTTGGAGTCTTACATGAGATATTAGCTCAAAAAGGAGCTAAGTTACTCTTAAAAGCTATCCAACTCATTCAAGATACCAAAGCTCCTCGTCTTCC
>JAHJGZ010000229.1 GCA_018823795.1 Candidatus Omnitrophota bacterium | reverse complement strand
CTGCACTCAATTCCCACTGCTTGACTACATTTGCCGTCTCCCATACCTGTCCACTAAATGACGGCTCATTGCTGTAACAAACCCTGTCAACACCTGTAGCATCATCGCTGTATTCCAGCCTTAGGGTTACAAACCGTGAATTGGTGTATGCTGCACCAGCGTTTATGGTTATTGTCCCTGCTGGCAGTGTGCAGTCATAGGTAATCGTTGTGGTCACGGTGGATATATTCCCCGCTGTATCCTGGAGCAAATAGTATATTGTTCGCAACCCCGCACTGCCAAGGGTTATTGTATGCGCGGCTGCCAGAGCCCCTGTCCATGTAACACTCGGTGTCCCCCCTGCACCTACTTCTGCATAACCTGCTGCTGCTACCTGACTCGTGGCATCGTTGTAACTTAAGGCAAGCGTTACAGTATTGGTACTTGTGTATGCTTGTGCTGCTACCTCACCAATTGGTGCAGTATTATCCACTATCACCATTTCTTCATTTGTGTACCCAATATTGCCCAATATATCGCTGCAGCTCAATCTGATGCTGTGTCCGCCATCTGTCAAATTGATTGTATTTAAGTCTCCTGCTGTTGTCCATGTCCCGCCGTCTATTCTCATCATGGTTGTACCCATGCTGTGAGTATCTATCCAGCTTGAGGTTACAGCTACTGTGCCGCGAACCACTGCACCTGCCTGTGGAGCGGTGATTGTGCCTGCTGGTGCGGTATTATCCACCACGCATGTGCTGCTTGCGGCATAGCTCAGGCTTGCATGGTCAACTGCCGTGGCCACAATGGTATATGTCCCATCCATCATGCCTGTCGTGTTCCCATTCCCATCCGTCGTATTCCAGCTGACATTAAACGGCGGGGTTGTATCCATGCCCATGGTGTATGTGCCCAGGACTGAGCCATACTCAAATACCACTTGCGTAATATCTGACTCGCCTGAGGTGTATGTCACCGTGGCCATGCCTCGCACGAGTGATGCTGCATTCACACTGCCAATTGGTGCGGTATTGTCTATGGTTACTTGAATGGTGTCTGAGCCTGTCTCAACGCCGCTACCGTTAAACGCATATGCCCTGAGTGTGTAGGTGCCGTCTGGTGTAAAGCTGCCTGTTATCCATGTTCCGCACCAGCCGTCGATACTACTTGAATCCACGCTACTTGTGCCGGGTGTACCTGTCAGGCTCCATGTTGCTGTGCCTTGTGCCGCTTCAAACTCTACCCTTACGGTTGTGTCTGGTGCGGTTGCCTTGACCAATACATTGCCGGTGATACTTGCATCCGGCAGCGGGGTGACTATGATTACCGGTGTCCCTGCATTCCCAACCACCACCAATCTCGCATCACTCATGCCAATGTTTCCGGCAGCATCGCTTGCCTTGATGACAAAGATGTGCGAGTCGTCACTGACACCTGCTGTGTTCCATGTGTATGTGCCCTGGCCGCTTGCTGCTGACCACTGACTCACTTGTGTCCATGCCCCACCGTCAAGGCTGATGCTTGGTGTGCCCACAACTGCCTGATCTATGCTGAATGTTATGCTCATGGTGTCTTTGACCACTGCTGAGGCTTGAGGGCTGCTCACGGTTATTGCCGGCACTCCTGTATCCACAACGATTGTATCGCTGACAACGGTTGCCGTGTTCCCGCACATGTCCCTGAACGAGACACAGACTGTTTGTGTCCCTTCAGCTGTAAACGACCATATACGCATCCCTGTAATCTGCTCCCATTGCCCAAGCGTTGTCCCATCCGTACCAAACCGCACCTGTTCCACACCCGATAAATTGTCGCTTGCCCCTACATTCAGCCTCACCTGTCTGCTGGTTGAGTATGCCGCATTCTCATTGATGGTAATCGTGCCTGATGGCGGGGTATTATCATACACTACGCGATCGCTTGTTGTGCCGTTCACATTGCCGGCATTGTTCATAAACCTTACCTGTACGAAGCGATACTCGTTATTTGTTGTCCCGCCGCTGCCGGTAACAATGTTCCATGAAAGCGTCCCTGCCTGGTATGTCTGCCAATTTGACCAGTCGCTGCCATTGTTTGACAGACTCATGCTGCCCACGACTGATACAGGATCGCTGGCTGATATGGTCAGGGTTACGCTGCCATCATTGGTGTATAGGTCATCCTCATTGATCAGGATATGGCAGCCAGGTCCCTGCCTGTCAAGGATGATTGAATCTGCAAAGGTTGCCTGCAATCCTGATACATCGGTTATCCTGAAGTAAACCCATTTTGTGCCATCACTGCCCTCAAGT
>JAHJGZ010000150.1 GCA_018823795.1 Candidatus Omnitrophota bacterium | reverse complement strand
TACGGTCGACAACTGACTCACGACAAACAACCTTTATCCAGTACTGCAACAATTTCTTCGCCTAAGCTAACCAGAACCTCAGCGACAACCTTACCATCATCTTCCTCGTTTTCTACGTCATGGTCACCCAACAACCACAACCACCCACCACCAAAACAACAAACACCACCAACTATAACACCCCCCCCTACGCACCCAATTGAAAAATCGGCTTACCGCCACCCATTACACACGCTCATCGCAACCCGTGATTGCTACATCTCGGAACGAGATATTGACACGAGTTCACTAGTAAAATGTAGTCGTCCCCTAGTGATAGTGCCGTAGAAAGATACCTTCCTCATTAAAACCCTAAGGTTATTTTTTTGCAGAGAATTAGAACCGTTCTGGTGATATATAATTCCCATATTGTGCTTGTGCATCGATCAGCCTTTTCTGTTGCTCCTTCAAAACTGTGAACACGATTTCCGGTGTATCAAGAACTCGTGTTTGATAAATGGTCATCATCCGGTTGATTTTTGCAAGGTTTTCACTACTTCTTATCGTAAATTGTTTGATATACTCCTTTTTTGGATAGGTCTTATGTAATACCCGTGTGAAAAGAACCTTGAGATCCTGATATGTCGGGATATATCCAGTCGGTGTCCGTATCGCATCAACCTCATCAGTTACTCTTAGTTCCATCCATTTGAGCCAAATTGCTTTATCGTTTTTATCATTGAGCCACTGACCATCTCTATCTTTTAAAAAGTAATTCACACCAAAAATTCTCGGAGGATTTTTTATTTTTTCCCCGAATTTCAAATTGTCTCGAATATATCTGCCAATGGGTATCGAAAGGAAATCAATATTTGACATCGGGTTGAAGACACGAATACCTTCCTGACCTAATGTTGCAGCGGTGGTCTCTGATTCAAGGCAAGCTCCTTTTGTGATAAGTCCATGAATCCAGCTAAATGATTCCTCAACGGGTACCGACGTATCTGAATCACGTCCACCATAGAGTATACCACTTAATTCCACACCCACGGGATCATGAACCAATGGATCAACATTATCGAGAATATCTAAACAAAAAGTGAAACGCGCATTCTTATGAGACGGGCTGATCTCTTTTCCGTCTTTATCTACCTTCCCTTTGTACCATCTTCCTGAATAGTTCACCCCGACCGTAGGGATTTCCCCTGGTTTTCCATTCCAATAGATAATGTTATCTTCCGTAACAAGTTGATTTGAGAAGATGATTTCTGCAGGAGAAGTCAATACTCTCCATTGTAATGGATCATTGACATCATTAATACCGTCTATGATGCCAAAGATACCTGATTCTACATTTACTGCTCGTACCCTCCCATGGATAAGACGCAGAAACGCAATATCATCACCTACGATTGTTTCTCCATTCATCATAGCAGTTGAGGTTTTTCCACACATTGAAGGAAAAGCACCAGTGAAATAACTGATACGCCCACCCGGGCCATGAATACCCACTATTAGCATATGTTCGGTAAGCCACGCTTCTTTAGAACAACGATTGATTGCAAGACGCATAGCGAGTTTCTTCAAACCGATAGTGTTACCACCATACTGAGTATTCACACTGTAGATAATCTCCTCTTCAAGATCAATGTATATCCGTCTTTTTTCGATGTTTTTACTCACCAATAAACGCAGGACCGCCTCCTCAAGATCCCCTTGTGCGTGAACAAATTTGAAGAACTTCGCCTTTCTACCTTGTCTGATAAACTCCTGATACCCCTGCCTATACAGAAGATCTTCAGTATGAGCGACATAGGCAGAATCGGTAAGTTGAACACACGGAATTGAAAACGGTGAGTGAGTAGGTCCTAAACAGAAGAATTTAATGAAGAGTTCATGACCAGCCATACTGTTAGTCAGGAGGTGAAATATTTCTTTGAGCCCCACCTCACGATTGATCATATTAAGTTCGGGTCCGAGATCTTTATCTGAAGAAAGCAAAAATTTCGTCTGCGCTTTGTCACGAGCTTGATCATAGTATCCATCAAAATGAATAGTATGGCCTTCAATACCTAATTTTGCTTCCTCACGATTCCGAAGAGCAGCCTCACGCGTATATCGGATATCCCCTAATGTATCGGTTCCCACAAAGATTTTTTTGGGGCTACACAAATCAATATAGGTAGCAATAAAATCATACATCGCAGGGTTATCAAGCCGCATGATCTTTTGATAATCTGCCGCACTCAATCGAGTTTCAAGAATGTTTTGAGTTATTTGACTCATCAGAAACCCTACCCCGATTCTTCATCTCCCTCTTTTTCGATTACATATTACATTGTTTTTTGTACCTAATATAGAAAAAGTGAACATCTTATTATGATTGTTGTTCGTCTCCTTCCTTTTTTTTCCCGAATCTATTATTTCGTAACTTTTATTTTCTTCAAATATTTATCCTAGAACGCTATTTACTCATGGAAAAAATAGGAAAATAGTACAGGGGACGAGATATTTGCTCGCTTTTACTGGTAAAAAATACAGGTTTTCTTCTGTAGACTAATATTCTCTTTTTCAACTAACTAAAACTTTGCTCCTGTTAAGGTTTTCGTATCCATTACATTATCGATTACTCTAATCTTGGTTACCACTATGCCTCCAAGTTTTTCTTTATCTTCTGCTTCAATTTTTGCTATCACACCATATTCTTCAAAAAGAGCGTGCAATTAAACAATTTCTAACAAGACTTTTGCACTTTTCTAAACCCTCCATAAATTTCAGATAGAAGAACATCATTTCCCATCCGCAAGGAATGGATGGGATGTATGATGTTCTTCACAAAAGAAGTAAATACCTTTAG
>JAHJGZ010000149.1 GCA_018823795.1 Candidatus Omnitrophota bacterium | reverse complement strand
CGACGTAAAAATGTATCGTCAGTTAATAGAATATCGGCGGAAATTGATGAAAAAAGGTTTTTTACCGCTTTTGCTTTTCCGTATGAGAGATTTTCAAGAAGAATGATTGGGGTACGTTCAACTAATTGTGCAGCCTCTTCAATAGAAAGGGGGAAAATTTCAACAATTTTTTCTATCGTTTCAGTTTTATTGAGTTCTGACTCGATAGGATTTAAAATAACGCACCATTGATTCGCTTTTTTGTTAGCTACTCTTCTATTTTTCAGCACTGTCTAACTCCACATTGTCGCAATTCCGTTTGCTGATAGTTCCTCCCTTTTCCTTAAGATTGGTTGATAATGTTATCATTCATTATAAACATGTCTTTTCTGCATGATCATATATTATCGGTAATTCCCATTATGTATTTTAAAACACTTTTATAACACCTATACCTGAGCAACCCCCGTACGTGATCATACCAAATACAAAAATTACTTCGGCGATAATAGGGAAGATTTTAATAATACAAAGAGCACATTCAATGATGAAAATAATTACGCCTGATTTGCCATGAAAAACGGCACGATAATGATTACATCGAAAAAAATAGGAATCACACAAAAGACTTAAAATGAAGAACTTATGTATCATTGCATTATACACAGCTTGTTATTTCTGTCAAGACTAAGAATTAGAGATACGAAATTGATTATCTGTAACGATGAAAACTATTATAGCGATTCTGGTTTTATTGATTTCTTTAACATGCTGTTGTAATTGAAGTTATGGCTTATGACGAGGACCTCGGTATGATTTATTCACATACGAACGGAGAGTGTACACGTTGAGTAATCTGAAAAAGAATCGGTGAAATTATAATGGGGAAAGAATATACCTATTAATAACGTATTACAGTAAGGTAAGGATAGCAAGTTTCTTTTTTTCATCTTTTCCGTTAATATCTTGAAAGAAAAGATTCATTTTTGTTGAACTTTTATCATTTAAATCGTAATCGTGAAAAGCTGGCGAGAGACGCAATTTTTTATTATACGCTGGTTTAAAATTAATGAATGACCACTTGATCGCTGCTTCTAATATGTAGCCGTCTTCCGTCGATGATGATGCAAGAATAACCGTCTTATCTTTTTCAGGATCTTTATTTTGAAACCACGCCCATGATTTTCCTCCATTATATCTTTTTGTCTTTAGTAAATGAGGTGATAAGCCAAGTTGAACATCACGAGGATTTCCCCATAAAAGGCCATCACCGTGAGGATCAAAGTAAAGCTCTAAACAATCATTTTTGTAAATTGCGTCACCGCCCTTTCTAAAATAAACATCGTTATCGGTCACTTTGGCAGCGACGTATAAATATTCTCTATCCCATGAAAAATAAAGATCGGCTGCAAAATCTTGACCGCTTTCAATATCTCCATATTCTAAACATTGCGATGTTGTATAAATATACGGCTGAAGCCCGCTCCAGTCACTTAAGTCACCGTTAATAGAAATCTGTTTCTTTCTAAATGGTGCGGTTAGTTCAATTTCAGTAGGCATGGTAACTGACTTCGTTCCTTCAACAAAGCCGACTGCATCCATTGCCGTTTGTACTTCTTTATTCTGCATAAAATAGTTCCAAATAAGACCGCTGCGGTAATTTTCAATCATAATGAGAATGGTTCCCTGATCTATTCCGATGACATCTTGGGCAAACCACCCTTTCTCCCGGGATACATTAAAGGAGTCAGAAAACCCGTATCGCCCCCAAAGCTGATTCCGATACGTATCAAACATATACCGCAATGCTTTTATCGAAAGCTCTGGCGTAAAAACAATTGACCCTCCAGCCGCAGTTGGTGCAACCGTTCCATCATGTTGAGCATTCCCCGGCTTTGCTCCGTACGCTTTATACCCACGCGGACCATCGCATGCGGTTAATCCCCATACATTTTCAGAATACGTTTTATACGTACCTTTATTATCAATACAAAATTCTCTATTTGCCAACGTCGCATCAACAGAATTGACGAAATAATCAGCATAGTTATCATGTTTATTTCGAAAATCAATAAATGCATGCGAATATTGATGGGTAAAAAGTGGTGAGGACTGAATTAAGATGTGATTACCATATCTGCCAACCTTGCGTGTGATAGCATCCCACGCAGATGAAGGGACCGAATGTTTCGGTGCACCAATACCTAAAATGTAAAGAATCATACACTCATTATAATCACGCCAACGAGCCTCGAGGAAACGTCCTTCCCCACGAGTCGGACGCCATCCCATATTAAACGTTTTACCATTATCAAGCATCCATTGCCAATCGACCTGCTCATATAATTCGGTTGCTATCCGTTCAATTTCAGTATCTTTATAATACTGGCGAACAAAAAGGACACCAGCAAGAAAGAGTGCAGTATCAATCGATGACAGTTCCGAGCCTCGTGCACGTTTGCCGGTCGTCATATCAACAAAGTGATAATAAAATCCATTTTTATGTTCCATATTATTTTTAAAAAATAATAACGTGTTTAATACCCGCCCATATGCTTCCCTTTTGCTGATCCACCCTCGTTCAGCACCAATAACGTATGCGGGAAGCGCATATCCTACCGAGGCAATGCTTGCAATAGTATACGTATCATCTTTAAAATTATTGGCTCGATCTTTTACTAAGCCGGTTACTTTATTCGATTCATTAAAAAAAAATTGCACTGTTTTATATTGCACAAGGTCAAGAAATTGTTCGTCAGTTGTAATAGTATCCTCGAGAGGTCTTTTTCCCCACACAACTTCTCCGCTATAAAAATAAAAAGTAATCACCAAGATCAACGGTATACTTATGATCACCAATTTCATCAATTTTATCGGTTGCATCAGTTTCATACATTTACTCCTTAAATGAGTCCCTTTCCATTATTTAATTTAACATAGTAAGGGACGAATTTAATCCAGCACCTTTTATCTATTCGGATGCTTTTTCTTTATCATATTTGAATTATGATTGCGCCCAATAACCTTTTTCTATCTCATCAAAAAAGGTGCTGTGTCTAAGTCAGGCTATAATTTACATCGCTTTGTTCTGTAAATTATGTCTTCCTAAGACTTCTCTATTCTATAATAGGGAATGCTTTTATTCAGCACGATCGCTTAATCGTAAAGACACAACGTGCCCGCGGTGTTGTTTCCAACATCCTCACCATATCCTTAATTGTGAAGAGTGAATTACATCGAAAAGTTTTGATGCAGCAGTTACATCACATTCGATGTTTTACCTTACGAGAGAGATAGAGGAAAATACAATAATTCTTCTTTTTTACTATATTACTATTGCACATCGCTGGTTGCTTCAGTCTGATCTTCTCTCAATGTACGCCGTGTCCGACTCGCAGCTAATGTACGTTCTGCATCGAGTATAATACGGTCAGATGTTTCAACTTCAGTTTTATTAATTTTCATTCCTGTCTTTTCTGCAACTGAAATAGAACCTTCTTTTATATAATAAGCTCCTTTACAAATTCCCTTCCATGTCCATTGAGCACTTTTCTTTGTTCCGCGCAAAAAAGACTTACCACCTTTAACATATCCCTTCTTGGCTTTCTGCCAAATTTCAGTTTTTTGAACACCGACATCTTTATCCTTTTGTTGTTGGGGCTGTGTACTCGTAACCTGTTCAGAGACATTGTCAATTGAATCTTGCACTTGCTCATCATACGTACATTGATCTACCGGTGAGGTTACTACAACGGCTTCAGTCCCTCCAAAAATCCTCCCTGTCATACAAGCGATGATTAACACGCTCATTAGACTACATACAAATAGTCTCATAGCTTCTCTCCTTTGTTATATATGCACTTATAATTCCTTTTGTAGTGCTTATTTTGTATGAGTATAACATTTTAAAATATCAAATACGAGGTATAAAACTGTCTGACAAGATTTTTTCTGAATTACTATAGAAGGATTTCAGATTGTATAACCTCTCAACGTTCTTGGTATCACTATATATAGTCCTTATATGAGCAAAGTATAGCACATTATTTATAAAATGCAAAATTTTCTGTATCTATAATCGATATAAATAGTTACTGCTCTCGTAATAAAGTTGAAATTCCCAAACGTGCCTTTTCATTGTGCGGATTTAAATGAAGCACGATTTCATACTGCGTACGCGCTTTCTTCCGATTGCCGACATGTGCATAGAGCGCTGCTAAATTCAAATGGCTCAGTTCATGATTTGGCATGAGATTAATAGACTTTTGATATGCACCAATTGCGTGCGCATATTTTTCCTTAAGAGAATACGCATTTCCTAAATTATTGTATGTTTTTGTAAGCAATCTCCGCAACAAGTCATGCGCCCCTTTTCCCTTGGTAATTAATTCGCGTTGGGTCATAATAAAAACAACTTTTTCATATTGTTTAATCGCATCATCGTCCCTTCCATTCTTTAAATAAATATTACCTAAATTATACAATACTTTAACATTG
>JAHJGZ010000148.1 GCA_018823795.1 Candidatus Omnitrophota bacterium | reverse complement strand
TGGTATGCCTCCAAACAACAAAATGGACTCGGTTTTGCGAAACTATTTTCTGGGGAAAGGATTCGCAAAACCGAGACTAATTTTTTCGGCGGGAATTCGTTTTGGTTTCCGCCCCGCAGAAAGGGGTCTGGGGAATGAATGTGGGCGGAATTCTTTCGGATTTTTTGACGAGAAAATTTTTAAACTTCGTAATAGATAAACATTACCTATTTGTAAGGAAAAAATGTTATTATTAATTAATATGACATCTGGAAAAATAAAAATTATTTTGTTACTATTTTTTGTTTGTATTTTTGGTATTACTACTTTTTATTATTTTTCTTCATTAAACAAAAAAGATGGGCAAATGTTGGAGAAAAATATTTCCGAAATAAAAGTAACGGAATTACCAAAAATATTTTCCGGAACCAAAACAATGCTTTTAATTCCGAAAGGTACTTTTACCATGGGCGACGATAGTAGCAATTTTTCTGACGAAAAACCCGAGCACTCTGTCGCTGTAGAATCCTTTTACATGGATGAAACTCCTATTACATACGAAGATTTTACAAAATATATAAATGATGGCGGTACCAAATCGAGATATTGGGAATATGACACGTACAACAAACCCGAAAATCCTGTTTCAGGAATAAATTATTATCATGCTGTTGATTATTGTAATTGGAGAAGCGAAAAAGATGGACTTCAATCTGCATATAAATTGTCTTCAAAATTGGACGCTTGGGGCTATCCTCTTTGGGAGTTAGATAATTCGGCAAATGGCTATAGATTACCAACGGAGGCGGAATTCGAGTATGCCGCTCGTGGCGGACTTGAAAGCAAAAAATTTCCTTGGGGCGATGAGTTTGATTCTTCGTTGGCTAATTATGATAATGAAAGAGGTTTAATGGTAGGTGAATGGTGGAGGTTGGCCAAAGTAAAAGATACAAAACCAAATAATTACGGATTATATGGAATGAGTGGAAATGTTTATCAGTGGACTAACGATTGGTATGATCAAAGTTTTTATTCAAAAAACACGTTGAGTAACCCGACAGGACCCGAAATTGGCAGAATAAAAGTTATACGTGGTGGCTCATGGGGCAGTGTTAGTCCCGAAAATTTACAAGTAGACAAAAGAGGTTTTATGGCACCGAGCAATTATAATTATGATGTTGGTTTTCGATGTGTTCGACCAGCAATAAAAGTAGCGAATATTTCAAGTCAGATTCCAATAAATAAATTAACCAGAAAATTTTATAAATATGAAACCGCATATTATGATAGTCCTCTAAAAATAAATCCATATAGTGATGAATTCGTAAATCGTCTAGGACAATTTATAAATGATTATTACTCAAATTCAATTTATTTTCAGACAAAGATTGACGAGCAAGAAATTTTAAGTCCAAATCAGATGGCAAAATTGATTGTCGAAGTGGCAAAAGAATATTCAATTCATCCTCTTTTTCTCACTGGAATTATTGCATCAGAAAGTGGTTTCGGGTGTTGTTCATTTCCGCGATGGTATAACAATCCGATGGCATACCATTGGCAAAATGTTCTTATGAAAAATGGTTTACCCCTTTACGATGCAGATAGAACACGCAATAGAAAATACAAAGATTTGCGAGATGGTTTTCGTCAATTTGCTCAAGGAATAAAAAGGGATATTTATTTGAACGCGGCAAAAAAAGATCTCAACGCTCTTCACTTACTCTATGTTGGATACAAAGCTGATGAATGGATGTATACACTTTCTAAAGTTTATAAAGATGTGCTGGGAATTAAATTGGAACCACATGTTCCTACAATGAATGTAGGTAAATACATTTACATTAATGAGAAATCATCTTCAATGGAAAATGCCCCTATCGAACCGAAACCACAATCATCACAACCCAAAGTAATTGATCGTCTTCTGCCACTTTCAAATTCAGAAATACATTCAGAGTCTGATGATGTAACGCATGTCGTGATTCATTTTTCTAGTAATGTAATAGCGAAGCCAAATAATCCGTATATTCCAGAAGATGTTATAAATATTTTCAAACAGTATGGAGTTTCCGCTCACTATCTTATTGCGCGCGACGGAACGATATTTCGCCTTGTAAATGAGAATAGAAATGCATATCATGCGGGAAAGGGTAGTCTTACTGATTATCCACAATACACAGATAAACTTAACCGTCATTCTATCGGGATAGAAATTTTAGCTATTGGAACTGAGGAGGAGATGAAACAATACATTTCGTCAGAAGTATATCGTTCCATCCCCAAAAATAATATTGGATATACCCAAGAACAATATCTGGCACTCAACTCTCTTTTGCCGGAGATTTACCAACGGCACGCTATAAAAGCTGACCGACGACATGTTATTGGGCATGACGAGTACTCTGTGGGTACAAAAGAAGACCCCGGTATTTTGTTTGATTGGTCCAAGATTGGTTTATAAAATTATTACGAAGTTTAAAAATTTTCTCGTCAAAAAATCCGAAAGAATTCCGCCCGCATTCATTCCCCAGACCCCTTTCTGCGGGGCGGAAACCAAAACGAATTCCCGCCGAAAAAATTAGTCTCGGTTTTGCGAATCCTTTCCCCAGAAAATAGTTTCGCAAAACCGAGTCCATTTTGTTGTTTGGAGGCATACCA
>JAHJGZ010000147.1 GCA_018823795.1 Candidatus Omnitrophota bacterium | reverse complement strand
GGGATTATAAAAATCAAGCTCCTGAACTATGGGACCAATATAAAACTAAAGTATCGAGTGAAGAACACATTCGTGTACATCCTCTTTTGGGGTGGACGGAGTTAGATATCTGGCATTATATTCAGCAAGAAAATATACCTATGGTTTCTCTGTACTTAGCCAAAGAAGGGAAACGCTACAGAAGTATTGGGTGTGAAACGTGCTGCAATCCTGTTGAGTCATATGCTGATACAGTAGAAAAGATAGTAGCAGAACTTAAGGGAAATACGGTTGCAGAAAGAAGCGGCAGGGCGCAGGATAAAGAATCAGCATATATTATGCAAAAATTACGTTCATTAGGGTATATGTAATATGGAAACGCTTAAATTTGTTATTGTGGGACATGTTGATCATGGCAAATCGACGCTTATTGGCAGACTCTTGTACGATACGAATGCCCTTTCTCCAGAAAAAATTGAAGAGATAAGAAAGACCTCTGCAGATTTAGGAAGAGAAACAGAGTTTGCCTATCTCCTTGATCATTTAGAAGAGGAACGCCAGCAGGGGATCACGATTGATACCACCCAAGTTTTTTTCAGTACGGATAAACGTCGATACGTTATTATTGATGCCCCCGGCCATGTTGAGTTTGTAAAAAATATGATTACCGGAGCCTCACAGGCAGAAGCAGCTTTTTTAATTGTCGATGTCCAACAAGGGGTACAAGAACAGACAAAACGTCATGCCTACATCCTCTCACTTTTGGGAATAAAACAGGTAATTGTTATTATTAACAAGTTAGATCTTGTTGATAACGATCAAAAAGTATTTGATGCAATTCAAAAGCAAGTTAGGGGGTTCTTGAATACTCTCAATATCGAAGCTCTTCATTATGTACCGATATCTGCCATTAATGGTGACAATGTAGCAAAGAGAAGTGACGATATCGGATGGTATGATGGTCCAACGGTATTAGAAAGCCTTGATACATTAGTTTCCGGTGTAACACAGCTCGATGAATCATTTGTTTTCCCTGTACAAGACGTGTATAAAATTCAGGATAAAAGAATTATTGTTGGAAAAATTGAATCGGGGATGGTTGATGCAGGACAAGAAGTTAAAATACTGCCTCGTGGTACTCTGACGAAGATTCAATCGATCGAAAGATTTAATGAGACCTCTCATCAAGCTTTTGCCGGTGAAAGTATTGGGCTGACAACCGTCGATCCGGCATTTGTTGATCGCAGTAATATTATATGTGAACGTGAAACCGGGGTAATGCTTACCGATGAAATTAGTGGAAATATTTTTTGGATGAGCAAACAAGCATTTAAGAAAGAAGAACGTCTTACGTTGCGGCTTGCAACGCAGGAAGTTATCTGCACAGTAGAGAAAATTGTACGACGGATAAATTCGTCCTCACTTGAAGTATTAGAAGAAGATGCTCAGTGTCTTGAAAATCTTGAAGTTGGTGAAGTTATTATGAAGACTAAGAGGCCTATTGTTATAAAAAAATTTAGTGAACTCCAAGGACTTGGACGTTTTGTGCTTGTGCGTGGAGATCATATTTGTGCTGGAGGTATTATTGTATAACGCAGAAAGACGCATTTATGACGCACATAAGCGCAGACAATAAAGGGGATAAGTTTTTATACAAGGGGTTGTCATATAAATTGATGGGGTGTTTTTATGAGGTTTATAATGAATTAGGCCCTGCACACAAAGAACAAATTTACCAGCAAGCTTTAAAGATTGTTTTTGAGGAAAAAGAGATCGAATATGTAGATAACAAAAGATTTAAAATTAAATTTAAAAATAAGGAAATAGGCACGTATCAACCAGATTTTGTTGTAGAAGGCAAAATAATCATTGAAATTAAGTCTGTCCCTAACACTTCAAAAGTATTCGAAAAACAACTTTATTACTATTTAAGAGGTTCAAATTATAAAGTCGGGTATTTAGTTAATTTTGGAGCAGGCAACATAGAGATTCAAAGAAGAGTACTTGATACAGCCAGAAAAAAAGATTAATAAATCTGCATAAATTTGCGTGTGATTTGAGTTAATCTGCGTGAGGAAAATGAAATTATGAAGGAAAAAGGACGTACCATTATGATAGGACTTGACGGTGTTCCGTATCGGCTTTTAAACGATTTAGCCCAAAAAGGGGTGATGCCCAATGTGAGGAGAATTATCGCAGACGGATTTTTTCGTCCTCTAGCATCGACTATTCCTGAAGTGTCATCTGTCGCGTGGAGTTCTATTATTACAGGAAAAAATCCGGGCGAACATGGTATTTTTGGATTTACCGATATACCACCGCATACGTATCGATTGTCTTTTCCAAATTTTAATAGTTTAAAAGCTGAACCTTTTTGGCATGGGAATGAGGGGCGGGCAGTTATTATGAATGTTCCTTCTACGTTTCCAGCGAAAGAGATGAATGGTGTTCACATATCAGGATTTGTATCGCTTGACCTTATGCGTAGCGTGTATCCTCAGTCTCTTCTGCCGCAGTTGAAAGCAATGAATTATCAAATTGACGTTGATTCAGCTAAAGCACATAAATCGATGCAACTTTTTTTAAAAAACCTGGAACAAACCTTGGAAGCTCGCATAAACGTATATCAATATCTGTGGGAACGAGAAAAGTGGCAGACTTTTATGCTGGTATTTACGGGGACGGATCGACTTATGCATTTCTTGTGGGATGCATATGAGGATGAATCGCATCGATATCATGCAGATTTTGTGAAACATTTTTGTCGGATAGATGACGAAATTGGGATGATGTTGTCTCAACTCAAACCAAATGATAGTTTTCTTTTAATGTCGGATCACGGATTTGAACGATTAGATAAGAATGTATATGTAAATGCTGTTTTACGGCAGGCAGGTTTTTTGTGCATCCCTGGCGATAGTGACTCAAATTTTGGTCAGCTCAATGAAAAAACGTGTGCCTTTAGTCTTGATCCAGCACGTATCTACATACATAAAAAAGACAAATATCCCCGTGGTCGTATTAAAAAAAATGAGATAGAAAAATTAATTCAAGAGATAGCAGCGGTCTTTCAATCTTTAGAAATTGATGGCAAACCAGTGTGTAAACGAATTTATCGCAAAGAAGAAATTTATAGTGGACCGTATAGTGCTGATGCTCCCGACTTAGTTTTGATTGGTAATGAAGGGATAAACTTTCATTCGAGTTTAAAAGCAACAACAGTACACGATCGGGGAATTTTTACCGGCAAGCATACGCATTATGATGCGTTTTTATTAGTAAAAGATTGGGCAGGAACAGATACATTTTGCCATAATTTGGATGTAGGTCAAATACTAGACATCGTTAATTATTTAAAAGTAGGAAAGGTGAATATACATGAAAAAGAGTACGCATAATTCACACTGTACGTGTTGGAATTGTCCAGCAATCAATTTGGCAGGGAAGGTCGATTTTCGGGCATGTGGACAAACGGTCGAAAAATTCGGCATAGACGGAACCGGTGCGCAGATAATGGCTGAATGTAAGAGACGTCCTGAGTTGGGACTTTTTGATCCTACGGCTATTACGTTTAAGGAATGCGCTGAATGGCAATTGACGCCCTGTGGCTATTTACTCAAGGATATGCGGATTATGATCCTCGGTATTGATGGCTATCTAGGATGGCCCCTTGCTTTATGGCTCGGGAAATTAGGATGTAAAGTAAGCGGCGTGGATAATTATAGCCGTCGGGATTGGGTTAAAGAAAGAGGAGCACATACGATCGTTCCCATTGCGCGAATGACTGAACGGTTACACGCGGCAAAGGAAGTCCTCGGGATTGATATCAATTTTCGTGAGATGGACATACTTAATAGGAATCGTTTAAAAGAATTTATAGATGAAGTCAAACCAGAAGCGATTGTCCATTATGCAGAATGTCCCAGCGCGCCATACAGCATGATAGATTTCGAACATGCAAAATCTGTTCAATCTAATAATGTGATCGGTACGCTTGCAACGCTTTTTAGTATTCATGAAGTTGTACCAGAAACATCCTTGATTAAATTAGGCACGATGGGTGAGTATGGCATGCCGTTGACGGGTAGGCCTCTTTTTGAAGGATTTTTTCCAGCTGATGCGGTCTTAAAGTGGGAAGGGCGTGAATGGTCAATGGGTGGAGAATTAACACCGCGTGATCCGGTAAGTTTTTATCACGTAAGCAAAGTCCAAGATACCTTTAATGTGTATGAAGCATGTAAATATTGGTGGTTACGTTCGTATGATGTGATGCAAGGTGTTATTTATGGTGTCCATACAGACCATGTTGCAGCTGATCCACGGTTACGTACCCGTTTTGATATTGATGAATGTTTTGGAACCATTATTAACCGTTTTGTTGCTCAAGCAGTGATTGGTTTTCCTTTAACATTGTATGGAGCAGGGGAGCAGATTCGTGGATTTATTTCATTAGAAGATGCGATGCAATGCATTACTCGTTTAATTGCGAAACCGCCAGAACCAGGACAATATAGTGTCGTGAACCAAATGTCAGGCTATTGTAATTTGCGGAAATTGGCCGAGACTGTCGCAAAGGTTGGGAAGGAAGAATTTAATATCGATGTCAAGATTCAAAGAGTAGAAAATCCGCGAGTTGAATCTGAACGGCATCCGTTTGAACCAATATTTAACAAATTACCCGATGAGTTTGGTTTTCAACAGAATGAAAATTTAGAACAAGAAATACGGAAAATGTTTGCACTTCTCATGCAACCGCATATAAAAAGCAGAATTGAGGAGAAGAAACATCTTATTCTTCCCCGTACCTGGTGGTCAGGAGTGAAAAAGGAAGTTGAACAGATCGAACTCATTGAAAATGCCGCTGATCGCGATAAACGTGAACATATACATGTTGCATCCACCGAGGTAAATGATGAGTAGGGTTGTAATCCTTAATGCACATAACTTTAATCAAGAAGTGTTGGAAACAAGTATGCCTGTCTTGGTCGACTTTTGGGGTTCGTGGTGTGCACCATGTAAGATGGTTGAATCGGTTATTGACGCATTAGCTGAAGAATTAGAAGATACCGTTAAGATAGCTAAATGTAATGTTGACCAAAATCCTCAAATTCAACAGATGTATGATGTTGCTGGAGTACCGACATTCATATTATTTAAAGATGGTGATATCCTCAAACGTGAAGTGGGTGCTCTCTCCAAAGAGCAGCTGTTAAATATGATAGAACAGGGATTGGGGATTAAGGGGTAAGGATTAAGAGATAGGTAAAAAGCAATAAGAGAAGGTTTGTGTAATGCATTGGAAAGATTTAGATGTTTGGAAGAAGTCACACGAGTTGGTAAAAGATGTTTATAAAATTACCGTTTCCTTACCCAAGGATGAATTATATGGAATAACGAGCCAACTTAAAAGATCCGCAGTATCTGTGCCAACTAATATAGTTGAAGGATTTTCGAGAAATACGACTAAAGAATATATTCAATTTTTGTTTAATTCTCGCGGTTCTCTTGAGGAAATGCGGTATTTGTTGTTTCTAGTATTTGACATTAAATTTATAAATAGTAAGCAATATGAAAAACTAGAGTCTGATTGTGTAGGAATAAGCAAAATGCTTAATGCGTTAATCAATAATTTGAAATGTAAGATAAAATGAAAAGCAAACACTTATCACGTAACACTTATTCCCGTAATCCGAATAAAAATCTTCGTCAGAAGATTTTTATTACTGGCGGATGTGGTTTTGTCGGGGCGAATTTCGTTAAGTATTTATTAGATAACGGGAGCTACGATATAACCGTTTATGATAATGTGTCTGCTGGCTCAAAGAAGAATTTAGATATTGCAATCAAAAATTCACGACAAAAAGGCAGATGTCAGTTTATTGAAGGTGATATTTTAGATAAACGAACATTGTCTAAAAAAGTCCGGAAACATGACGCGATCGTTCATCTTGCTGCACATACACAGGTTTTGGAATCGATTAAATCTCCTCAGCAAGGATTTGATATCAATGTGGCTGGTACTTTACACTGTCTTGAAGCAGCACGAGAAAATAGGATAAAGAAATTTATTTTTGCTTCGTCTAATGCAGTAGTGGGCGAACAGAGCATTCCGATCAACGAAGAGATGATTCCTGAGCCGCTTTCTCCGTATGGGGCAAGCAAAGTATGCGGTGAGGCATTATGTTCTGCATACTACAGTTCGTATGGCATAAAGACGACCTCATTGCGGTTTGCCAATGTATATGGAGCCTATTCGTATCACAAAACGTCAGTTATAACAAAATTTATAAAAAGAATTATGAATGGACAAATTTTAACGATATATGGTACGGGGAAACAAACACGGGATTTCATCCATGCCGATGATATTTCGTTGGCCATCTCTCTTGCATTGCGCTCAAACCAAGGAGGCGAAGTTTTTCAAATAGGAACCGGAACTGAAACGTCGGTAAATAAGCTCATTACGTTACTAACCACTTTATTGACGAATAAAAAAACAAAAATAATTCGAACAGCTGCTAAAAAGGGGGAAATAGTAAGAAATTGTTCTTCTATTAAAAAGGCACAAAAGATTTTACGTTTTACACCAATGATAGATTTAGAAAATGGATTAAGCGATATTGTTAAATATTTTTCAACAATAAGTTAAAAATTGTGTGAGAAAAATGGGCAATAAAGAAAGATATGATAATGAGAACTAAAGGAGTTTATATATGAAGAAGGCATTGATCACTGGAATTACTGGACAGGATGGTTCATATTTAACTGAGTTTCTTTTGTCAAAAGGATATGAAATCCATGGCGTTATACGACGGGCCTCTGCGTTTAATACACAAAGGATAGATCATATTTATGTCGACCCCCATGACACGCACGCTCAGTTATTTCTTTATTATGGCGATTTGTCTGATCCAGGTTTTTTAACAGAAATAATATGGAATATAAAACCTGACGAGATTTATAATTTAGGGGCTCAATCGCATGTACGCGTCTCCTTTGATATGCCAGAATTTACCGGAAACATTACGGCATTAGGAACGACGAGAATATTGGAATCAATAAGACGCAGTAAAATAAAAACAAGATTTTACCAGGCATCTTCATCAGAGATGTTTGGCTCGGCACAAGCGCCGCAAAATGAAAAAACTCCGTTTTGTCCGCGGAGCCCCTATGCAATTGCAAAGGCGTATGCGTATTGGATGACGGTTAATTATCGTGAAGCATATAATCTCTTTGCATCAAACGGAATCCTCTTTAATCACGAAAGTCCTCGGCGGGGCGAAACATTTATAACGAGAAAGATTACCAGAGCGATCGCTCATATGTTGGTCGGGGAACAAAAAAAACTGTATTGTGGTAATCTCGATGCAAAGCGAGATTGGGGATTTGCGCCGGAATATGTTGAGGTAATGTGGCATATGTTACAGCAAGAGCAGCCCGATGATTATGTTATTGGTACCGGTGAAAATCATTCCGTTCGGGAATTTATGGAAAAGGCGTTTGACTATGTTGGCGTAGAAATAGAATGGAAAGGAAAAAAAACAGGAGAAAAAGGGCTCGTAGAAAGCGTTAAGACTCAATGGAAACATGTTTTTAAGCCGGGTGATGTTATTGTAGAAATAGATACGCGTTATTTTCGACCAACCGAAGTTGTATGCCTGGAGGCAGACATACGGAAAGCTCAAAAAAAACTAGGATGGCGACCACGAACTACTTTTGATGAACTCATTAAAATAATGGTTGACTATGATATGAAGCTTGCTGATTTAGAGCCTCTTGGAGAAGGGATACGCATTTCGCGTAAGAAGCAATTTGCATATACCAATCATGCTTTTTCCTTTTATGAAAAAGTAAAATAAATCTTTAAATAGAGGATACACTAATGGAAAAAGGAGAAAAAATATACATAGCAGGGCATACGGGAATGGTCGGTTCTGCCATTTCCAGAAAGCTCCGTGAGGAGGGCTATACTAACATTGTTCATCAGACCTGTGAAGAGTTGGACCTGCGAAGACAAGATGTTACAGAAGATTTTTTTAAAACAGAAAAACCGGCGTATGTGTTTTTGGCTGCCGCTAAGGTCGGTGGTATCCTTGCGAATAGTACCTATCCGGCAGAATTTATTTACGATAATATAATGATTATTTCAAACATTATCCAGTGTTCATACCTCTATAAGGTTAAGAAGCTCCTTAATCTTGGTTCAGCATGTATCTATCCAAAATTTGCCCCACAACCGATGAAAGAAGAAGATCTTTTAACAGGAAAATTAGAGCCGACCAATGAACCCTATGCGTTAGCAAAGATAGCGGGTATCAAATTATGCCGGTATTATAATGAGCAATATGGGACCGACTTTATTTCAGTCATGCCGAATAACCTGTATGGCTACAATGATAATTTCAATCTTGAGACATCACATGTGTTACCGGCACTTATCAGAAAATTCCATTTAGCACGATTGCTTTCAGAAAAAAAGTATAAATTGATTGTAAATGATTTTCAGATATTTAGAGGTGCGGGTCCTGCTGAGCAACAACAGAGCAAGGATGAGAGACGGATTAACGAACAGTTAGCCCGGTATGGTATTTTAAAAGATTCTGTTACGTTATGGGGCACCGGAGAAGTAAATCGAGCATTTCTTTTTGTTGATGATCTCGCTGAAATCTGTGTCGATTTTATGAAACGTCTGACATATAAAGAGATCGGTGAATTTGTAAATGTCGGGACTGGTGAGGAGATAAAAATTAAGGATTTAGCTTTGATGATTAAGGACTTTGTTGGCTTTAAGGGGAACATTGAGTGGGATAAGACGAAACCAACAGGTACCCCTAATAAGTTATTAGATATGACTAAATTGAGAACATTAGGACGGCAACCGACAGTGAAACTCGCTGATGGGATAAAGAAAACATATGCCTGGTATTTAAATAAAAGTGGGAATGGTGAATAAAATGTTTTTTAATATTGTTTGAACACGTAATTAAAACAAATCTTAACAGGGGATAGGAATCTACATATGAAAAAAGCAATCCGAAAAAAAGATATCGACTTAATGGTATACGATTTCGATGGTGTTCTCACCGATAATAAAGTCCTTGTTTTTGAAGACGGAAAAGAAGCGGTCGTGTGTAATCGTTCCGATGGCTTAGCTATTCGAAAGATGAGAGAGAATAAAATCCAACAGATTTTTTTGTCCGCAGAAAAAAGTGGTATTGTTGCCGTGCGTGCTAAGAAATTAAAGATAAAAGCTATTCATAATGTTCGTGATAAGAAAACAACCCTTATTGCTTATTGTAAGGAAAAGAAGTATGACCTTAAAAAGGTACTGTATGTCGGTAATGATAGCAATGATCGAGAAGCGATGAAAATAGTGGGATATCCGGTTGCACCGCGTGATGCGCATAAATCAATTAAAGAAGTAGCTAAATTTATCATTAATGTCGATGGTGGGCAAGGTGTTATACGGGCATTATATGACAGGATAATACTAAAATGATGAAAAAAGCAATATTTATAACTGTACGCACAGGATCATCTCGGCTACCTCAAAAAGCATTAATGAAGATTGCAGGAAAACCGACGATAGAACATCTGATCGAGCGTATCAAACATTCTCAAAAGAAAGATATTGTTGTTCTTTGTACAACAGAACTTAAAGAAGATGATGTCCTTGTTCAAATTGCTCAAAAAAATGAGATAGGTATTTACCGAGGCAGTGTGAAGGACAAATTAGAACGATGGCGCGGCGCGGCTCATACATTTGAGGTAGATTTTTTTGTCACTGCTGATGGTGATGATTTATTTTGCGAACCTGAACTTATTGATCTTGCCTTTTCACAATACGAGAAGACGGATGCAGATTTCATTGAAGGAAAGGATATTATTTGTGGTGCTTTTACGTATGGCATAAAGACCATGGCTTTAGAAAAGGTGTGTGAAATAAAAGATACTGATGATACGGAAATGATGTGGGTCTATTTTACACAAACAGGACTATTTAAAACGGAAACGTTACACAATATTCCTTTAGTATTTAAACGACCAGAAATACGCATGACCCTTGATTATGAGGAAGATTTTCGTTTCTTTCATACAATTATAGAACAATTTATTAAAGTAAAATCATATTATAGCTTACGTGATATTCTCACGTTCCTTGATAGCCATCCCGATGTTGTAAAGATCAATCAACATCTTCAACAACAGTTCCTGAGCAATCAAAAAGCAAAAACGAAATTAATACTCAAAAAAACATTTACGAAGGATGCGTAATGAATAAAAGATTAAAAAATCCGAGCAAATATCTTGGCAATGAGCTCACCTATCTTGAAAAGGTTTTACAAACAGAAAGCTGGTCTGCAACCAGTGGTAACTGGAATCAAACATTGGAGAAGGCATTTGCAAAGAAATTTGGTATTAAGTATGCGGTTGCATTCAATTCAGGGACATCGACGTTACATGCGGCCCTTGTAGCCGCAGGCGTGCAGCCTGGCGATGAGGTGATTTCTCCTGCTTTGACCGTTTTTATGAACACCTCAGCGACAATCCATGCTAATGCCATACCGGTTTATGCCGATATTAGTCGCAAGACATTCACTATTGATCCTGCCGACGTTGAAAGAAAGATTACACAGAAAACAAAAGCTATTATTACGGTTTCTCTCTATGGATTACCGCCTAATATGGATCCCATAATGGCAATAGCAAAAAAAAACAATATAATCGTTATTGAAGACAATGCGCAATGTTTTCTGAGTACCTATAACGGTAGATTGACAGGAACCATCGGTCATATGGCAAGTTATAGTTTTGAGAATACCAAACATATTTCATGTGGGGAAGGTGGCATAATAATAACAGACAATCCGGTGTATGCCGAAAGTGTTCGGAAAATTGGTGGTCATGGATTTAAGAATCTGAAAGCGGATGAAGGACGAGTTCGATTGAAACAAGATATCTTTCAAAATCCCCATTACAAGCGACATGATATTCTTGGGTGGAATTACCGGCTCTCTGAATTCAATGCGGCCATAGCATTAGCACAACTAGAAAAGATTGAGGCACTATTAGAACTGCGAATCAAATCTGCTGAAATATTTAAGCAGGTTATGGCAAATTGTAATTATTTAATTCCACAGGAAGTTCCCGATAATTATACACATTCATATTATACATTAGGTGTTGTGTATGAAGGTGAAGCACGTATTGGTGTTCCCTGGGAAGAATTTAGAAAAGAATACATCAAGGCTGGTGGTGATGGAGTATATGGCGCGTGGAGTGTTCCATACCTTGAACCGGTTATGACTCAAAGACAATTTGTGGAGCGATGTCCAGCTATCTATAAAACACTTCGCTACCGGGAAGGCCTGTGTCCGGTTGCAGAAAGCGTACAACCAAAAATAATGCAGTTTAAAACGAATTATCGAGATATATCGTTAGCAAAAAAGAAGGCTGCTGCATTGCATCGTGTGATTAAAAAGTTTTCAAAAAAGAAACCCGCCTGAGTTTTAAAGGAATGTATTATGTTTGATATAAAATTTTACATGAATGTTTTTGAACTTAAACAGCAGCTTATGAAGGGTGCAAAGAAAGATAAGGAATATCTTTATCGTAAACTTGAAGAGTGCCGTTCATCGACGCCAGTTGTTTACAATATTGAAACCACGAATGCGTGTAATATGACTTGTGAGATGTGCCCACGGACAACGATGATGACGCGACCAATTGAAACACTTGATATGGCAACGTATATGCGCATTATAGATCAGATCCGACCATGGACTGACATCGAAGTGAGCGAATGGGAGAGGTTTGTTGAGAAGTACTACCATATTAGAAAAGAGGACATGAGCGAGAATCATTTTTTCTTATACGTTATTCCCCAAGTGCTTGTTTTGCATGGCTATGGAGATCCTCTTTTAGATACACAAATGCCGGAACGTGTTCGTATGTTGCATGAGCGAAATATACCTTCGTATTTTAGCTGTAATCCTGCAAATATACATATTGAAAGGACGCAAGAACTATTCGAAAACGGGCTCGATTATATTAAATATTCCATAGAAACTGTAGATGACCTGCGCCATAAGGAAATACGGGGAAAAGCTTCAAATTTTACCGATAGTTATAAAAAAATAATAACGTTGCTTGATCGTAAAAAGAAAAATAATTATAAGACAACCATTATTATTACGATGTTGCATCTCAATAAGCCTAACCAATCTGATGAATTTGAACGGTTGCAAGAAGCATTTAAAGGGCATGATGTGTATGTCTACCTGAAAAGTCAGGATCAGAAATGGTACCAGGAAGTTCATCATGAAACACAGTCCATACATTGGATTGAATTTTGTCAATTTCCGTGGTCATCGATGACCATTAAATCGAATGGTGAAGCGGTCGAATGTGTCGAGGATTTTAATAACGAGATTATTCTTGGCAATGCAAAAAATGAATCACTTCATGAAATTTGGAACGGAGCACGATACCACGCGTTGAGGGAAGATCATTTTAACCTGAAATGCGGGATAAAGTGCACTGAAAAATGTGACATGACACTCATCGGTGATTATGTTAACAATAACAAGAACAGGGTGAGAAGCAGTGAGTAAAATATTATTTGTGTATCCGAACAAAGAAGGATATCCGATTATTCCGCTCAGCATATCGGTGTTGGCAGGAGTTTTAAAAAGGGATGGCCATACCGTGGACGTGTTCGATATTACCTTTATGCTTACCGACCGGCTTGATCATAACGCGCGTGAAAAAACAGGGGTGGTTAAAAAAGTTGACGTAGAAAAGTATTGGGGTGAGGCAAAAAAACAAGATATACGGGAGGAATTTAAGAAAAAAATTGGAGCGTTTAATCCTGATCTCATTGCTTTTTCAATTGTTGAAAATAACTATGCATGTGCTCGCGAGTTACTCAAAGTCGCAAAACAGATTACCAATAGTCCGACGATAGTAGGAGGTATTTTCCCTACTGTTGCCCCTGAATTTTTTATTCAGGACGACAATGTTGATATCATATGTATTGGTGAAGGTGAGCGCGCATTATTAGAATTGGTACATCGCTTAGAACATGCGAAAGACATTACGACAATTCAAAATTGTATTGTTAAGTGTAATGGCACCATTACAAAGAACGATGTGGGTCCCTTTTATGATTGGGAACCGTTCGCTTATCAAGATTGGGGAATTTTTGACCGGAGGCATTTGCTTAAGCCATTTATCGGGAAAATGTGGAAAACCGGATTTTTTGAAATGTCACGTGGGTGTCCGTTTGATTGTTTTTACTGTGCAAATCATATATACCAGGATATGTTCAAATCATTGGGACCGTACCATAGAGAAAAGTCTCTCGAATATGTTTTCCGGGAAATTGAGCACATGAAGAAAGCGTATAGTTTAGAGCTTGTTTTTTTTAATGATGAAAACTTTTTGATGATGGAAAAGAAACGGTTTGAAGCGTTTTGTGCACAAATGAAAGAACGGATTAATTTACCTTTTTTTATACAAACACGGGCAGAAAGCTTATGTGATGAAGAAAAGGTTAAGATGCTTTCGGAGGCTGGTTGTATTACCGTTGGCATCGGCGTGGAATCAGGGAGTCAAAGAATACGGAGGGAGACACTCAACAAAAACACACCTGATCATGTGTATGTGAAGGCTTTTGCCAATTGCAAAAAGTATACTATTCGAACAACCGCCTATGTTATGATAGGATTGCCATTTGAGACTGAAGATGATATTGAAGAAACCGCTGAATTTTGTAAAAAAATAGAAGCGCAAAGCATTGCAATATCTATATTTGCACCATATCACGGAACGAGGCTTTATGATATTTGTGTCAAAAACAATTTCGTGGAAGATAAATATTATGAAAATATTTCTGTTAATGATTCTACTATTTTAAACATGCCGCAACTATCCCGGGAAAGACTTGAAGGGTTGTATTATAAATTTAATGATTTAGTATATAGCGTGTCTTAAAAAAAGGTGATGACGAATATGAATTTTAATAAAATAACAAAGCCATATCTTATTGCTGAAGTAGGAATTAATCATAACGGTGATTTACAGCTTGCAAAAAAATTAATTGATGCAGCGCATGCGTGTTCATGGAATTGCGTCAAATTTCAAAAAAGAAATCCTGATAGCTGTGTTCCTGAAAAGCAAAAGTCCGTTATGAAAGATACCCCGTGGGGAACGATGAGTTACTTGGAGTATAAACATAAATTAGAATTTGGCGAAAAGGAATATGACTATATCGATGCATATTGTAAAGAGAAACCAATACAATGGGGTGCATCGATATGGGATATTGACAGTCTCCGGTTTATAAAGCGGTATGATGTTGCTTTTATAAAAATCCCTTCTGCAAAGATTACTGATCACGAGCTTGTAGTAGAAGCAAGTAAAACTCACTATCCGCTTATTGTTTCAACGGGAATGTCTACGGTTAAAGAAATCGATACGGTGGTAGAGACCGTACGCAAACATACGCTAAATTTTATCCTTATGCATACGAATTCGAGTTATCCAACTAAAATACAAGAGCTTAATCTACACTGCATTAAAACGTTACGAGAACGATATAAGTGTGCAGTAGGATATAGCGGCCATGAGTACGGGTTAGAACCAACGGCCTTTGCTGCAGTATTAGGTGCTATGGTTATAGAACGGCATATTACGCTTGATCATACTATGTGGGGGACTGATCAAGCAGCGAGCGTTGAACCGATGGGCATGGATATGTTGTATAAGCGGATACGGGACGTTAATACTATATTAGGCGATGGAAAACGGACAGTGACCGAAAGCGAGACAATCATTAGAAAAAAGCTCAGAGGCCATTAAAAAGAAGCATTTTTTTATCTCACCCTGCCATGAACAATACTAACAAATAGGTGTCATTACGGTGATTAATTATAATAAGTCTTTTATTAAAAATAATATGTATGTTATTACTTCTCATATATTAATTTATGCGAAAGCTATCATACTCGTCCCCTTGTTGATAAAGACTATCGGTGTTGCTTTATATGGTGGGTACATATTGTTGAATACCGGCATTGATTTTTTGTTCAGCATATCTTCGTTGGGTGTCGGGTTTACTTTCAAACGGTATTTACCGTCTGAACACGATAGGCGTAAGCAGCGCGAACTATTTTATCATCAATTTACTTTCCATTTCCTTGTGATTGTGCTCTTTTCACTCTGTTTACTTTTATCTGCTGATTTTATAAAGGTATGGTTTTTAAAAAACGGTATTAGTTTTTCAATGCCGTTGGTTTGCTGTGTTTTGGTGGGGACATTCCTTTTTCAACAATCTACCGATTTTTTTAGATATTCCCATCGTATGGGCCTTTTCTCTATCAGTACTATTTTGTCTCCCTATTTAGCCATTTTTATAATTATAATTATTTATTCACTCGGCCATCTGCATATCAATACATTATTAAAAGCAGAAATAACCGCTTTATTATGTATTAGCATTCCTTTATGTATTAAAATCTGTACTGAGATTGGTCTTTATATTCCTGCTCTCCGGATTAACAAAATTATTTCCGATATTCGATTAGGGTTTCCTGTCGTGCTTGCTTTCAGTATTGGCTATATTACCGCAGTCAGCGATAAATACGTGATCGCTTTTTTTATGGCGCCATTGTATGTGGGGTATTATAGTCCCGCCTATACCTTTGGATCTATGATTATGTTTCTGCCAAGAGCCATCGGCATTACTTTATTTCCTTTACTTTCGACGGCAACGGATAAACAAAATTTTGATAGTGCTAAAAAATTAGTAATGTACAGCATAAAATCTTATCTTATTTTTGCCATTCCTTTTATTGTAGGTAGTTCAATACTTGCACGGGATATTTTAATACTTTTTGCTAATCAAGAAGTTGCCGATGCGGCGTTTCTTTGCGTGCCCATTGTTGCGTGCGCGTCCTTATTCTATGGTTTAAGCACACTCTTTACAACTATTCTATATACTCATTTAAAAACCAAAAGCCTTTTTTTTATTAATGCAGTTTCTGCCATGTTGAATCTTATCTTGAATATAATTCTTATTTATCTTTTTAAACATATTATTATTGCTGCACTAACAACATTGCTGAGTTATTTTGTTTGTTTTATCTTGCTCGACAGAGAAGCAAAGATGTATTTGGAAATTCATTATGATAAAGCGGTTATTCTAAAATGTATTGGCGCTTCATTGTTGATGGGTGTGTGTGTCTGTAGCATGAAATATTTTTGTAGTAATATGCTCTTGTTAATTACTGTCGGTTGCTTTTCGTATTTTATATTTTTGATGATATCAGGCGCAGTAAGTCGTTCAGAAATACAGTATGTAAAAAACTTTATATACGGTCGATTAGATACGTAGTAAATTAATTATGGATAAAAAAACTCATCGGATACTTTTTTATACCTATCATCCACGTGCGTTTCGAACAACGCTTATTGGGCATTTGTATGAGGTTGCACAGTCTTTTCCAGTAATTCTTCTTTCTGAGCAGCTTGATCCCGAAACGGAAAATATCATTCATGACAAACAATATTTCCCTAATGTGGAAGCTATTATAAAGGTAAATCAATTTACGGGAGTAAGGAAAAATATTCTTAAACACAATAAAGCCCTTTATCAATTAGCAAAAAGGGTTGTAAAACAATATGATCCGGACATAATTATTACCGGAAGCGATATGCATTCGTTATTTGATTTATATCTGACGAGGATAGGGAAAAGAAAGGGAGCCCGTGTTATTGCGATACAACCTGCCGTAAATGTTGCCGATGCCTCAAAAAGGTCATTGTGGCAGGATTTAACGAATGCGTATCAGAAATTTCCGATATGGCTGCCTCTTTTTTTACGGCTTATTTTTGTACAATGGAGGAAATATGCAGGACATAGCATACATTATTATGTATTACCACTGTTAGTTGGAGAGAAACCATTTTTTGGAAAATCAAGCCATATTTTGCGAAAAGGAAATTCCGGGATGAGAAACTCTGATTGCCAAGTTGGTTTCTCACAATGGGATTATGATATTTTTCAGCAGGATGGTGTCCCGTCTGAGAGAATCTTTATATTGCCGCATCCATTGATGCGGGAAACAAGAAAATTTTTTGAAAAGGTGTATTTGCATTCTGAGGATAAGCACCACGAGCAGGGAAAAACCATAACATTTATGTTGCAGGGGGATATCCCGATAGGATTTAGAAGAGAGGACTATTCTCTTATCTCGCTTGAAGATAGAATACAAACATGGAAAGCTATACTTTCAACGACGGTACAGTTATTACCACACTGGAAGATCTTTATAAAGCCGCATCCAGCTACGATGATATTAGACCTATTACAAGAGAGGCTCGTATCTATTGCCGATTCCATTACACTTGTAAATGCTCATGAGCCGTCTGATATATATATTGAACAAAGCGATATTATTGTGGGATTGCCCTTCTCGGGTACCACAACCCTTTATACTGCATCCTTGCAATGTCCCGAGAAACCGATTCTTGCGTTAGATATACACCATGAGTTTTTGGGTGATGTGTATAGAAACTTTGAAGGGATCGAATATGTAGACAGCATGGAAGCATTTATGCCCATTTTAAGAGCAATAAAGGACAACGTGTATCAAAAAAAATATAATAACCAATCAATTACCATAGAAAATCGCACTTTTAACAATACGATTGATGTTATTAATCAGGTATTAAAAAAAAAGAGAACGCCATGCATGTAATCATTTCCATAAAACGGGTTCTTGAGGGAATTCTTTTCCTGCTGATTAAAATATTCTATATTGTAACGATACCGGTTAGACCGTATAGTTCTTGGCTTGTTCGGGTAATACGGATGTCATGGTGGAAAATGCGCTTATCTTCCTTAGGAAACAATACAAAAATATATCCTTCTGTGGTTATGCATGGATCTGACAAAATAAAAATCGGGAGTAATGTTGCTATTGCCGAATTTGTTCACATGTGGGGAGCGGGGGATATAGAGATTGGTGATAACACCATTATTGCAGCCCATGCGATCATAACGTCTCAAACCCACGATACAAAAGCGTATTTATATAAGGATACGCAGGTGTGGCAGACCGTTAAGATTGGCGAACGCGTATGGATCGGAACAGGTGCAATTATTTTGCCGGGGATAACGATAGGAGATGGTGCTATCATCGGTGCAGGAAGCGTTGTCACCCATGATGTTGAGAAAGACAGTATTGTTGCAGGGGTGCCGGCGCAATTACTTCGATATAAAGAGAAGTGAAATGATCACCATAGTAAATAAGTTTTTTTATTAATAGAGCATAGTTAATATGTCAAAAAAAAACAGTAAAAACAGTACACTCTCGTGTCCGTCATGTAAGAATATCTCTATTCAGTATATTGGTGAGATACCATTAACAACCATATTTGCCGGACAAATAGTTGCGGAACATTTTGCAAAGTCTTGCTTATATCGATGTGAGCATTGCTTTTTGCATTTTCGATGGCCGCGACCGACCAAACAACAATTATATGCTTTATATAAAAAAAACCAGATTGATAATCAACAAAATAAAACAATGCATCGTCGGGATTGGAAAATTGCATCTCGTTTAATTAGTGAATATGAAGGTCAAAAGACTATTTTAGATATTGGTTGTGGTGATGGCAGTTTTTTAAATTATGTCGGAAAAGATTGGAAACGATATGGCGTAGAACTTAATGAAAAGTTAGCTGCCGAAGCAGAAGCGCAAGGGGTACACATCGTACAAACCGATTTTGATACGTTAGCTACCATAAAACAATCTTTTGGTGTTGTCATGGCGTTAAATGTCATAGAACATACTGAAGATCCAGTGAGTTTTTTTAAGCACATGATGGGGTTAACTGCAGCCGGTGGTATAGTAATTATTTCGACGGGTAATACATTAGCACTTTCATGGCGATTTATGGGAAGTAAATACTGGTATTGTTCGTTGAACGACCATATTTCATTTATAAATAGATCATGGTGCCAAACTGTTTCAAAAGAATTTCAGATGCCAATAGTTAGCAGTCAACAATTTTCATATTTTGAAGCACAGCTATTTTTGTCAGGCTGTGCAGATATAATGAAAAATGCAATGTATAAAGTGCTGCCTAGCTTTTTTTGCTGGTTACGCAAAAAAGGTTTTGGCGGAATTGATGTCGATAAGTATCCTGATATGCACAACAGTCCGCCAAGCTGGCATACGGCAAAAGACCATATGATGGTGGTTTTTAGAAATAACAAGGCGGTAATGTAATGAGGGAACAATATACAAATAAACAGGTTAGAGAGTTTGTTACGAAGCCATTGTTTGATGAAAAGGCATTATTGAGAAAAGATATAGCGTTCCCTAAAATTACTGTTGTCACCCCTTCATATAATCAGAAAGAGTTTTTAGAAAAAACTATTCTTAGTGTTCTTAATCAAAACTACCCCAATCTTGAATACATTATTATTGATGGAGGATCCACTGATGGGAGCATAGAAGTAATAAAAAAATACGAGCGATATCTTGGCTGTTGGCTTAGTGAATCTGATCGTGGTCAGGCAGATGCACTCAATAAAGGGTTTACAAAGGCTACCGGAGATATTATCGGATGGCAGAATTCGGATGATCTGTATTTACCCAATACGTTTATGCAGATTGCAGAAATATTTTCACATAATCCGTCTATTGATGTACTCTATGGCAACCGTTTTGATATTGATGATAATGATGCAATTATCGGAGAATCGCGCTTTACAAAATTTTCAAAGTTTATATTTCAATATGAAGGAATAGCGCTAGGGACACAAGTTACGTTTTGGAAGCGGGATATTTTTAAGAAAATAGGGTTGTTAAAGATTGATTTTCACTTTGCTTTAGATTGGGAATTCTTTTTACGTGCCGGTTGTCAGGGGTATTCATTTAAACATGTTCCGGTGTATTTTGGGGCGATACGGAGGCACGCTGGTGCAAAGACTGAGCGATTTATCGGGACGACAGCGTATCAAAAGGAACTTGATACCGTTGATCAATGGTATCACACGAAAAAATGGCTTAAACCTATTTGTATAATATACTCATTACTATTTCGGAGCATCAATTACCTATTGCAAGGAGATGCTGATTACGTTATAAAAGGATTGAATAGGAGAATAAGAAATAAAGACCTTTTGAATGGATAGGTTATAACTAACGCTTTTTAAAATACGAAAGATCATTGCAAACTTTCAATTGCCATCAAAGGCGGACTAAGGAACAGTGTATTGAAATTTATACGTAGCATAGAAGGTGTATATCATATTTATGTTGACCCTATTTACTATACCAAAGTCTTTTAATGGACATATTAATGTTATTCAAAGAAATGCGATAACAAGCTGGACACAGCTAAAGCCACGTTGTGAAGTTATACTCTTTGGTGACGATGAAGGTGTTGCTGAATTTGCTCGAGAGGTAGGGGTTACTCATGTTTCAGATATTGCGAAGAATGAACATGGTACGCCGCTATTAAGTTCTGCATTTACTATGGCGAAGGCATTAGCCCATAATGAAATCATTGGATATGTTAATAGTGATATTGTTATCCTCAGTGATTTTATTCAAGCTGTGGCAAAAGTTACTAAACCATTTTTTTTAATGAGCGGAAGACGTTGGGATTTAGACATTAAAAATCGTATCGATTTTATTGATAACTGGGAGGAGAAGATTCGTTTGGCAATGAGAGCACATGGATGCTTGCACGGATTTTCAGGCATAGATTATTTTATATTTCCACGTACTCTTACCATCAATTTACCAGAATTTGCTGTTGGCCGTCCCGGATGGGATAATTGGTTTATATGGGATTCAAAACAACGTGGCATACCAGTAATTGATGCGACTGAAATGATAACGGCTATTCACCAAAATCATGGCTATTCACATTTACGAGGTGGGTGGAAAGATTGGCTGCAAGGACCGGAATCGAAAAACAATTTTACATTGGCAGGTGGATTAACGCAGATGCTAACATTGCGTGATGCAGATTGGGTATTGAAGAGCGATGGGGTACATCGACCCTCATTTCCGAATTTACTATTTTCTAGCCTGTCCCGTTTTTATATGTGGCGTCTTATTCTTGCTGTAAAAAGAAATGTAAATAACATATTAGAAAGTTTTTTTAATTTGACACATAAGGTATGAAAACTCATAAAGAAAATACCATACTAACTTTTCTTCTCAGTATTCTTGTTTTAGGGATTTCGATACCCCCCCGGATTCCGCTTCCCATTTATATTCCTGGTCGAACATTTGATTTACGCTTGGAAGATATAATTATTGTTATTCTTTTAATTGGATGGCTACTCTATTTTACCTTTAATCTCCGCTTTTATAAAACGCCATTAAGTAGACCCATTATCATGTATGTTGCCATTGGTATTGTGACAACAGGGATCGCCTTCATTATTACACCATTTAATGTATATAGAGCCTTTTTTTATCACTTGAAGGAAATAGAGTATTTTGTGATATTTTTCTTAGTAGCGACCGGCATTCGTACGATTAAAGGCCTTAAAATAATGTGTACGACACTATTGATTGCGGGTGGCATTAATGCTCTTTGGGTGTTTATTCAATACATTACCGGTAAAAGTAGCCAACTTCTTTACATTACTGAGCCGGCCCGTGTTAGTAATAATCTAGAGCTATTAGATCGTTATGGTGTAGGGTTAATAGGGGAGATTTCTCCATTCTCAGTTTGTATTTTTTTTACTTTAATTTCATTTTTAGCATATAGTTATTATTGGACTATAACGTCACATAAAGATAAATTGTTTTTGATTGTAGGAATTGTTTTTACTGCGTGTTCTCTATCAGCAGGCGAAAAGATAGGGGTTGTTTTACTGGGTATCAGTATGATGGTATTTTTTCTACTCTGTAACAAGAAAAGGGTAATCAAATTACAGCAACTCTTGATATTGATAGTTACACTTATCGTTATTGTATTGAACAAAATTACAAGGATATTTCCATTTGTTATTCGTATCTTTCATATACATTCATATATGATACGGAGCGATAGAACAATACGGTGGGAGCAGTTAATGCAGTACGGATATAAACATTTTTTGACCGGTGTCGGAAAAGGGAGTCGATATTTGGTACCCGGTGAAGTTGGAGGGCTTGAAGAAGCTCATAATCACTATATTAAAATTTTTGTTGAATCAGGAATTTTTGGCCTTCTTGCTTTTATTTGCTTGCTTATTACGATAGGGTTTATGTGTTACCGTGTGAACCGACACAGTGTTTTTTCTGTTAGCAAGATTATTAGTGGCGCAACGCTGTGTGCACTTATCGGATTGAGTGTTGCAGCAATCATACAAGATGCATTTAAACCGGTTTTGATTAATGAATTATTCTGGGTTTTTGTTGGTTTAACAGCAGCGGCATATCGGATAGAAAAAATATCATTCAGGATAAAGAGTACAATCAGTAGAAAGATTGAGAAGGAGTAATAGTATGCATCCTATCAATACGTTTTTATCATTACTGGGCGTGAGGTTGTCAAGAATTGGCAAAGAAGTTTCTCCTGCATTTAAGAGAGAATATGAACAAAATTATCAAAAATTGAAACAAAATGAGAGCCGCTTTCAAGTATTTAAGGAGTTTTATTATGATAGCGGTGAGCATCCAATGTCGCATATTGATTTTGAATGTGCGTTTGCTTCACGGCATCTCAAGAGAAGTAATCCATCAATGATTTTAGATGTTGGTTCATATCGTGCATTTATTCTAGGATTATTAGCCAATTATTCAATTACCACTATAGATATTCGAGAAAGGTTACCTGTTGTGGAAAATGAAATTATCATTAATTGCGATGCGAAATCTTTACAATTGCCTGACGCTTCCGTCGATGCAGTTGTGTCTTTGTGTGCTTTGGAACATTTTGGGTTAGGTCGATATGGCGACACATTCGATTTCGAGGGAGACAGAAAGGCATTTAAAGAAATGATAAGAGTCTTAAAACCTGGCGGGATATTAATTTTTTCTACGACAATAACCCGTGCGATGCCTTCAATAGTTTTTAATGCACACAGAATATATAATTACGATATGATACAGACTTTTTGTAATGGTTTGACACCCGTGGAAGAAAATTTTTATAGTTGCAGTTTGAATAATCTGTGTTCACTTGAGCAAATTACAAAAAAATCCTTACAATGGGATGTTTATTTAGGATGCTGGAAAAAACAATAGATTCGGCATTATTTTTTAAAGTATTAGACGAGGAGAGAAAACCTTTTATATGGAAAAAGATATTTTTGTATCACTTGTAATCCCTTGTAGAAATGAAAAAAAATATATCGCAGAGTGCCTAAGTTCGATCGTTGATCAAGACTTTAATACAAATAATATGGAAGTATTGATCGTGGATGGGATGAGTGATGATGGGACGAGAACAATCATAGACGAATACAGCAGTCGTTATCCCTCCGTTAAAGTTTTAGATAATCCACGTCATGTTACACCGGCTGCAATGAACATTGGTATTAATAATGCTCGGGGTGATGTGATTATGAAAATGGATGCTCATACGATTTATGACAAACATTATGTCAGCAACAGTGTGAGATATTTAAAAGAATACAAGGTCGATAATATCGGTGGCTATCTCATCCCAATTGTTCAACGTGAAAGCTTATCCGGACAGCTTATAGTGGCGGTCTTGTCATCTCGATTTGGCGTAGGTAATTCCTATTTTAGAATAGGATCAGAAAAGCCAAGGGGGGTGGATACGGTAGCGTTTGGCTGTTACCGACGAGAGGTTTTTGAAAGAATAGGATTATATAATGAGGGACTGCGACGAGGGCAGGATATGGAGTTTAATATCAGGTTAAAAAAAGCTGGTGGAAAAATACTTTTACATCCCAGTATCGTTGCCTATTATTATCCGCCGGATACCCTATGGGCATTCGTAAAACATAGTTTTACCAATGGAGTATGGGCGATTATTCCTTTTAAACATTCAAAAACACTGCCGGTATCAATTCGACATATAGTTCCATTAGGATTTGTGGTAAGTTTGTTTTTATTTAGCATATTGGGGTTTGCAAATCCTGGGTGGTGGGCGTGTTTGTTTGTAGTAATAAGTTTATATCTCATAATCAGCATTGTATATACAGTCAATTATGTTGGTAAAAAGAAGGATCTTTGGTTAGTATTAATGCCAATAGTATTTATGCTATTCCATATAAGTTATGGTATAGGATCTATTTACGGTGTGTGTAAATGTTTTTTTTCCGCATCGTTTTGGGAGAATATTGTATACTGCCTGAGAAAGCCTAAAATGACAAAATCTCTGCGAATATAGCCCATTTGTCCCTGTTTTTCACCAATCAAATTTTTATAGCATTCCTATTACAATTGCGATAAAATATTCAACTTATATACTTTAAGGAGAATTATATGATGAAACGTATTCTTGATATTATTTTTTCTATTGTTGGCCTTATTGTTGTAAGCCCTTTTATGTTAATTATATCGATACTTATTAAACAGGAAGACCAAGGGCTAATTTTTTATAAAGGGGTACGAGTCGGAAAGAACAAGATACCTTTTAAAATGTATAAGTTTAGAACGATGGTAATGAATGCAGACAAAATAGGTGGCCCGTCAACCGCAGATGATGATTCTCGCATTACGCGAATCGGTAAGTATTTGCGTAGGGGGAAGTTGGACGAAATGCCACAACTTATAAATGTAATCAAAGGGGATATGAGTTTTGTTGGGCCACGACCGGAAGTTCCTCAGGAAGTTGAGACATATACTGATGAACAAATGGAAATATTTTCCGTTCGCCCTGGTATTACTGATTGGGCATGCATACAGTATCATAATGAAGGGGAAATCCTTAAAGGAAGCGATGATCCCCACCAAGCATACCGTGAAAAGATTAAACCGGGTAAGTTAGCTCTTCAAATACAATACGCAAAAAATCATTCTTTGTGGGTCGATTTTAAAATTGTCATTCAAACAATAGCAACAGTACTTATGAGTTGTGTTCGAAAATAGATACGTAAGCCACATACCATATTATGAAGCCAAAAAGTCATAAAAGAAAAAAAGACGCAATAGAGGATTTTGTTCGGGTAGCAAAGCGAATACGAAAAAGTATTCTAAGAATAATTTACAATGGAAAAGCGCCTCATATTGGCCCCTCATTTTCTCTCGTGGAGATTCTTGTTGCGCTTTACTATAAATGTATGAATGTCTCTCCATCAAATTGTCAAGATCCTTCGAGAGATAGATTTATTCTCAGTAAAGGGCATGGATGTCCCGCTTTATATGCAGTGCTTGCTGATCGTGGATTTCTGCCGCCTCACGATATCAAAACATTTGGCCACGATGGTGGAGTACTAGAAGAACATCCGATGTACGATCTAAACAAGGGAATAGAAGCATCTACTGGGTCATTAGGACACGGGCTTTCACTTGCTGCGGGAATGGCTTTGTCTTCCAAATACGATAACATCTCTAATAAAATATTTACTATTGTCGGATGTGGGGAAACAAATGCTGGGTTTATTTGGGAAGCCGCACTGTTTGCGGCTCAACACAAATTAGATAATTTAATTGTGATAGTCGATTACAATAAAATCCAAGCGTTAGGGAATAACGATACAATCATTGATCTAGAACCCTATAGTGATAAATGGTGTTCATTTGGGTGGAGTGTACGAGAGGTCAATGGCCATAATTTTTCAGAACTTTTTTCTGCTTTTGAGGATGTTCCCTTTGAAAAAGGAAAACCAAATGTCATTATTGCGCATACGGTAAAAGGGAAAGGCGTTTCATTTATGGAAAATAGCTTGTTGTGGCATTATCGTTGCCCAAACAAGCAGGAATATGTACGGGCAGTAAAGGAGCTTTCTTAAAATGAGAAATGCAGCGGTAAGTACGATCGAAAAGTTGTGTCGTAAAAATAAAGATATTTTTGTTCTAACGGGAGATCTAGGGTTTAGACTTTTCGATAGCATACGGTCACGAATAGGAAGACGATTTATTAATATGGGAATTGCCGAAACAAATATGATCGGCGTTGCGTCCGGTATGGCCCTTTCTGGGAAAATGGTGTTTTGTTATTCTATCATTCCGTTTCTTATCATGCGGTGTTTTGAACATATACGTGTCGATATTTGTAATCATAATGTCAATGTGCGTTTAATGGGTGTTGGCGCTGGGTTAGTGTATGGTCTTGAAGGGCTTACCCATCATGCGACCGAAGATGTTGCGCTTATGCGCACCCTTCCTAATATGACGATTGTTGCACCTGGTGATCCCTATGAGAGTGAATCCTCTATTAAAGCTTCAATAAAACATAACGGTCCTTTATATATTCGTCTTGGTAAGGCAGGGGAGCCGGCAGTCCATAAAGCATCTCCTCGTTTTGATATTGGAAAAGGTATTGTGGTGATTGAGAAGGGAACTGATGTTTGTATGATCGCAAGTGGAACGCTGCTTTACAATGCGAAAGTAGCTGCCGAAAAATTGATCGATAGGGGAATCGGGGTACGGTTAATTAGTATGCATACCATAAAACCGATAGATAAACAGCTTATCGTGAAATGTTCGAAAAAATTTGGTTCAATAGTTACGATCGAAGAACATAGTATTATCGGTGGGTTAGGTGATGCGGTGGGTGACGTATTATTAGAGAAACAATATACCGGAGTCTTTAGGAAAATTGGATTGCCAGATGCGTTCAACCAGTATGTCGGAAGAAATCAGTATCTATTACAACAATATAATCTCGATTCTGCTGGTATTGAGACAACCGTGATAAATCTTGTGCACGGTAAGAGAAAAAGCAGGACAGTCAAACGAGGATAGACATTAATTGGAGAAAGAATATGGCATATAAAGTTCCTTTTGTTAATTACCCACTTCAGTATCAAAATTTAAAGTCAGAGATTGATAGAACGGTAAAAAAAATTTTTGAAAGTGGCAACTTGATCCTGCGGCAGGATGTCGAAGACTTTGAACATGCTTTTGCCGCAGTCCTCGGGGTAAAATATGCACTCGGCTTAAGTAGTGGGACCGATGCTCTTATCATTGCATTAAAAGCTGCGGGGATTGGGGCAGGTGATGAAGTAATTACCGTTTCTCATACCTTTGTGGCATCGATTGCAGCGATTGTACATTGTGGTGCGGTGCCGGTATTGATAGATGTCAAAGAGGATGATTTTACCATGGACATGGAAAAGATAGAGGAGGTAATTACGTCGAAAACGAAAGCGATCATTCCGGTCCATTATAATGGCCGCAGTTGTGAAATGGATACGTTAATGAAAATCGCTGAAAAATATAATGTAGCGATCATTGAAGATACTGCCCAGTCCGTAGGAGCAACGTTTAAGAAGAGAAGTGTTGGTTCATTCGGCACGGCGAGTACGTATAGTTTTTATCCTGCAAAGATACTTGGTTGCTATGGTGATGGCGGTGCGCTTGCGACAAATGATAGAACGATTTATGAAAAAGCAAAATTGCTTCGCAATCATGGCCAGCGGAGTAAAACAGATATTGTCTGTTATGGATTTACCGGAAGGCTTGATAATTTGCAGGCCGCAATTTTAAATGTAAAAATGAAATATTTACCACAATGGATTGAACGCAGACGAGAAATTGCGCGTGTCTATGACGATGGCTTACGGGAGGTAAAGGAGGTACGATTGCCGCCTCGTCCGGATTCTGATGAGCGTTATTACGATGTATTTCAAAATTATGTTCTTAAAGCACAGAAACGAGATGAACTGGCGCATTGCTTGAAAGAAAATGGTGTTGAAATATTGATCAAAGATCCCGTTGCAAATCATCAGCAAAAAGGGCTTGGCCTTCATCATTTTTGTTTACCCGTATCTGAACGATTAGCTCGTGAAGTTATATCACTTCCGATGTATCCTGAATTAACTGACGAACAAGTTGATTGCGTAATCTGCAATGTTAGAACATTTTATGCGTCTTCGTAATAGAGGTGAACACTATGTTTAAAAAAACTAAAACATTTAAGCGTGTGCTACCGTATATACTCATTTTTTTATTTTCTATTACATCTCATTTTTTAGTGTATCAGTTTTACTATAACGGACAGCCTGCTGGTTCGTCAGATTTTCAGCATCAATATGAGCCCAATGTGCTGCAATTTATACAGTGTATCCAAGGGAAGATTGACTGGGCCGATGTACAGGTGACTCATGGCCGAGGGCAAGTATTTCATTTTGGATTCCTCCTTTTTATTGTGGGTGTTTACGTTGTTTGTGGCGTCGGCAATAGAGCCGCAGTAATTATAATGCAGATTATTCTTTCGACAATTATTCCCATGATTTTTTATCGAATAGCAAAACAGCATTATCGTTCAAAGGGATGCGTTGTTTTTTTTACCGCTGTTTCCATGATTTTTTTTGACAATATCGGCTGGGACATTTTTATTTCAACAGAGTGCCTCTACCGTGTTTTATTCTTCCCTCTCTATTACATGTTACTGAAATTGTACTTTCAAGATAAAAATTATAAAAAATTTCTTTTAGCGTTTACGCTTTCATTTATTGTGCTTGTGTTTACGCGAATGGACACGTTTATTTTATTCATACCAATGTATGTATTATGTTTTATTGTACTTGTGCGCTATCTTGCTACGAAAGAGAGGGTGTTGTGTGTAGCACTTCTTGTTGGCATTCCTTTTATTCTTAATTATTTTTTTGATTTATCCTTTTTAAGGGCAATTGTATTTGGCGTTTTAGATTATTACAGACAGGGTATTGTCGTTCATTTTTTCCATACAATTGAACCATTTGACACGACTGCAGCACATGGTGTGACATACCTCATAGCGCGTTTTATAAAACTATGCCTGTATCGCACCTATGAAGTATTTACGATTATGCCTTCTCGATGGTCTCACGCTCATCAGTTACAATACGCTTTCTTTATGTCATGGATATATATTTTATCACTCATTGGTGTTGCACGATTATGGAAAACAAAAAACTACTATTTTTGTTTTTTTCTCTTCGTCTATTTTGTTAATATAGCAATGCATGTCTTCCTGTGGGGCGTAACGGCAGATTTGCGTACGACCTATGTCATTATGCCCTATGTGCTATTGATTGCGGGATATGGCGGTGATTATATATGGTGCCGTTTGAGGGGGAAACAATGATACAAGTAGTCATGCTAGCAGGAGGAAGAGGAGAGAGACTAATGCCGGCAACCAATGATGTTTGTAAACCAATGGTATTAGTAAAAGATAAGCCATTTCTTGAATATCTCGTGCGCTATCTTTATTCCTTGTCGTTTACACACATTCTTTTTTTGGTCGGTTATTTAGGTGAACAGATTGAGCATTATTTTGGTAATGGCGAACGATTTGGTGTAACAATTCAGTACTCATATGAACAAAATCCTCTCGGTACAGGCGGGGCATTGAAGAATGCAGAGGATAGGTTGGACCCGGAATTCTTGCTCCTCAATGCCGACACCTATCTGCCCATCGATTACTATAAGGTTATAGAGGTATTTAATACAAGGGGAACGACGGGGCTGATTGTTGCATGTACGAATGATGACGTTCGTGCGGTAAACAATATGTCAGTGGTGCAATCAGGAATCGTTTCTGCGTATAACAAAAAAAATCATGAAGTGATGACGCATGTTGATGCGGGTGTCATTGTTTTAAAAAAAGAAATACTTCGTTTGATACCGGAAAAAAAGATGGTTTCCCTCGAGGAAGAAATCTACCCACAGTTAATACGTCAACAGCAACTGGCTGCCTATATTACTCATGAACGGTTTTATGATATGGGAACAATGAAAGGGCTCACGATAGTAACGGAGATTTTACCGTGATAATAACACGTACGCCGTTTCGTGTTAGTTTTGTCGGTGGAGGGACAGATATTGGCGATTTTTATCGTCAACATGGATATGGTGCTGTCATTTCTGCTGCAATTAAAAAATATATGTATATTGTCATTCATCCTTATTTTCATGATAAGATGCGTATTAAATATTCAAAGACAGAGGATGTTGAAACATCAAGTGAAATTGAACATCCGATCGTCCGAGAATGCTTAAGAAAAGTAGGTCTTTACAAGGGACTTGAGATAGCAAGTTTTGCCGATATATCAGCTGGTACTGGATTGGGTTCATCAAGTGCGTTTACGGTAGGACTGTTACATGCGTTATACGCGTATAAGGGAGAGTCTGTTTCTACAGAGCGGCTCGCTCGCGAAGCATGTGAGATAGAAATTGATATTTTGAAAGAACCAATTGGTAAGCAAGATCAATATGCGGTGGCGTTTGGTAATATCAATTCAATTCGCTTTAATAAAGATGAATCGGTTGAGTGCGTCCCCCTCAGGATAAGTAAACAGAACTGTCAGGCATTAGAACAATACCTTGCATTGTACTATGTGGGAGGCGAGAGAAATACACGTGATGTTCTTACGGAACAGAAAGAGAATATTTTATCGCGGGTGGATACAGTAAAAAATTTAGTGTGTATGCTTCCCCTCGTTGATGAAATGAAAAAAGTGCTTTTGTCCGGTTCCTTGGATATGGCAGGAGGACTGTTACATAAAGGATGGCTTATTAAAAAAGAACTGGCAACAGGGATTACCAATACGACAATCGATGCGTACTACGATAAGGCAATACATCATGGCGCCCTGGGAGGAAAATTGCTTGGTGCGGGAGGGACTGGTTTTCTTCTTGTTTACCACAAAGATCATAAACGTTTTAAGAGTGAATATGGATGTCGTACTATTCCGTTTGCTATTGATACAGAAGGGACAAAGGTGATTTTTTCTGAATAGCAATGTGAAAATAGGATTTCGGCTTTCTTTAAGGAACGCTATAAAAACCGGTACTGAATAAAGGAGGGCGTATGCCGTCAAAATATATAAGAGAATATATCGAAAAGTTTACTGCAGTGTTACAACTTATCAAAGAACGAGAGTTTGAACAATTTATACATGCATTAGAAGGAGCGTACGAGCGGAATGCAACGATTTTTGTGTTTGGCAATGGCGGTAGCGGCGTTAATGCATCGCATTTTGTTGCAGATTTTAATAAAGGAGTTAGATATAAAAAAGATAAGCGCTTTAAAGTTATATGCTTAAACGATAATATGCCTATTATTTCTGCATATGCTAATGATCTATCGTACAACGACATATTTATAGAGCAACTCAAAAATCTAATGACGAAAGATGATATGGTAATCGGCATTTCTGGCAGTGGTAATTCGGAAAATGTTTTAAAAGCAATTCGTTATGCGAACACAAAGGGTGCTACTACATTTGGTTTATGTGGTTATGGCGGAGGGGCATTGAAAGATACTGTACAAAAATCGTTAGTAGTGAACAGTGATGATATGCAAAAAGTTGAAGATGCACATGCCGTTGTTTTGCATTGTGCGATGCAGTGGTTTATGAATAAGTAATATGAACGCAAAACGTATTCTTATAATTGGAGGTACCGGTTTTATTGGCGGCAATCTCGTGCGGTTTCTCAGTGAACAAGGTGAAACGGTCATCGTTGTCCATAGGAAGGATTCACGCCTGGAACACTTGCAGGGACTCAGCTATCAAGCCGCCGAGGGTGATATTACTGACCGCCTATCGATTCAGCATGTAGTACATCACATGGCCGCGGAAAATGATATCATGATAAACCTTGCATCGTGTGACCTTCCGGGAAAGCGTTATCGTACTGTACGAGAACAGGTTAATGTAGATGGTGCGGCTCTCGTCGCTTCGATTGCACGAAAAAAAAAGATGCGGTTAGTACATATCAGTTCATCAATGGCTGTGGGGTTTCCTGATAACGGAGTAATAGCGGATGAGGCATTTACGTTTAATGGTTATGATCATCACTATGCTGTAACAAAATATCGCGGAGAATGTAGTGTCATGGAGGAAATACACAAAGGATTAGATGCAGTAATTGCCATACCCTGCAGTACGGTGGGGCCGCATGGTATGAAGCGTGAACAGAAACAAATGTTTCAAGGCATTAAAAAGAATGCTTTGTGGTACTACCCTCCTGGCGGTCTTTGTCTTACTTGTAGTGACGATCTCGTTCGCGGCATTATGCTTTGTTGTACAAAGGGAGCAACCGGTCAGCGCTATATTCTGGGGGGGATGAATATTACCTATAAAGAATATTTGAGTGAGATTGCACAGTGTTTACATGCAGCGGCTCCTTCCATAGGCATCCCTTCTCTTGTAGTGCATGCATATGGAAGAGCTATGGACGTTCTTGCTCATTGTATACATAAGGATGTAGGTGTGAGCAGGGAGATTGCTTTGTTAGTAGTGAAAAAATTATACTACTCTTCGGAATGTGCAATAAAAGAGCTAGGATATTCGATAACGCACTGGCGAGAAACAATACGTCAAACCGTTGGTTGGTTACAAACTAATAATGAATTGTAATGAGTGATAGCCATGTTTGAGAAGAATACCTTACTTCGTGCTCTGAGGACTATGTTACGTATACCGGAAGCATTGCCGAGTTATGCGCAGATTGAAATTACGAATGTATGCAATCTGACGTGCCCCATGTGTTTTAAACATTTTATTAACGTTGATGAAAAGCACATGGACTATGATGTCTTTAAGAACGTCATTGATCGGCTGAAGGGAGTGCATTCGATTGTATTATGCGGATATGGGGAGCCGTTATGTCATCCGAAAATTTTTGATGCTATTACGTATTGTAAAACAAAAGGCTTTGATGTTGACCTTACATCAAACGGACTTCTGTTAAATACCAATGAAAAAATAGAACGTTTGATCTCCTCAGGATTGGACGGGATCACCTTTTCCTTTGAGAGTATTTCGAACATAAATGAAATCGCTCATCCGAATCAAAAAGCATTAGATAATGTACGTTCATTACTAGCGGCAAAACAGTTTCGGCATAGAAATCGCCCGGCTATTACTCTCCAGACGCTTATGATTAAGGGGAGAGAACGAGATATTGTTGAGATTATTGAGTGGGGAGGAGTGCAGGGTGTCGACAGGATTAATGTGGCACGATTTGAGCAGCTGAATACATTATTGCATGTCGAACGACTATCGATTGAAGAGGAACAAAAAATATTTAAAGAATTTCGGCATTTAAGAAAAAAGTACAAAATACGTATTGATTGCCTCCAAGATCAGGTATATACCGGGATCAAAGGATTTTTATATAAGCATTATAAATATTTTCTGGGTATGGACACTGAGTGTATTAGACTACGGGACTTTATGTATGTGAATGTTGATGGCGATGTTCGCCCTTGTTGTGCGTTAGTTGAGTGTGCGATTGATAGTCTATTAGAGAAGGACTTGTTCTCCATTTGGCACAGTGAGAAATATAATAATTTTAGAAAACATTATCACGCAGTTCCTTGGTGTTCACGCTGTGATTTTGCAAAATTGCGTCAAATTGATGCCAAAGCGGTGAGTTAGATATTTGCTATGAGTACAAAAGAATCCTTTCCTATGCTTGTATTAAAGAAGATATTGCATAAGCCAACACGGTATCCTTACTTTGCACAAATTGACATAACCAATGTATGCAATTTGCAGTGTCGTATGTGTCCTATTCATTATCTCGGCATTGAAAAGACGCACATTGATTATGAAATTTTTAAACGAATTGTTGATAATCTTGGAGAGATAGAAGAAGTTGCTTTAACAGGGTTAGGCGAACCGTTTACTCATCCTCGTATTATTGATGCCATCCGTTATTGCAAAAAAAGAGGACTCGTTGTTAAAGTAACCTCTAATGGACTCTTGCTGCGGAATGATTCGGTAATTAAAGAACTGATTGTATCAGGTCTTGATGCTATTACGTTTTCTGTTGATAGCATTCAGAGCCATGAGAAGGATTCGATCGCACATCGTGATGCCACGGTGCTAGATAATATTGAACGTCTCATTAAACTAAAAAAGGAACTGCGATCAGAAACACCGAGAATAAATATACAAACAGTCCTCTTTAAAAACAGAGAAAATGATATATACGATGTTATTAAATGGAGTGCAGTACGGCCCATCCATCGGGTGAATGTACTGCGGATGCACCTCTATTTTGATATTGATGAGAAACGTCCAACACGGGAAGAAGAGAAACGCATTTTTAGGGAATTTGCTAAATTGCGGAAAAAATATAACGTACGCATTGATTGTATACAAGATCAATTTTTTACAGGCATCATGGGATGGGTGTATAAATATTTTAAATATTTTTTACGGCTAGATTCATGTTGTATTAGGTTGCTTGATTATCCTCTGATTTCACAAAAAGGAGAGATGTTACCGTGTTGTGTGTTGCCTGAGTGTTCATTTGGCAATGTGTTGGAAGAAGATATAAAAAGGATATGGCATGGAAAAAAAATAGCTGCGTTCCGGAAGACTTATAATACAGTTGAGCGATGTTCAAAATGTGACTGTTGGCGCATTAAACAGGTTATTTAATAGATTGTAGGTAGATAAGGAGGTAGTATGTTGAAAACATTTTCGCGAACACATGTTGATTTAACAATGGGTGAGGTCATTTGGACGCTTATGCAGCTTGCCAATCCATGGCAGGCAGGACGGAACTCAAACGTCGCACGATTTGAAGAAGCTTTTGCGGCATACGTGGGAACGAACTATGCCGTAGCATTTCCCTATTGCAGAACGGCGATGTATTATGCCCTGACAGCACTTAATCTTAAACCTGATGATGAAGTGATCCTGCCTGCATATACATTTTGGGTCGATGCGGCTATGGTTATTATGGCGGGACTTAAACCTGTTTTTGTTGATGTGGACTTTCGTACGGCCAGTATTGATCCTGGAAAAATAGAGGCTGTTATTACGCCGCGAACAAAGGTTATTTTTCCTACGCATTTGAATGGTCTTTCAGCCGATATGGAACCTATTATGGCAATTGCGAAGCGTCATAAACTGCGCGTTATAGAAGATTGCGCCCGCTCATGTGGCGCAGTATATAAACATAAAAAAGTAGGGTCCTTTGATATCGGTACCTTTAGTTTTGGATATGGAAAAAGTTTTTATGATTTTGGAGGAGGGATGATAACGTCAAATGACGCTGCTTTTATTGAACGAGTGAAAGATTTGAAAAAGGACTTTCACTTGATATCATTTAAAAACCTTATGATCCAAATTGTTAAAGGGAACATGCTTCGGTTTCTTAATAATCCGTATCTTTATACATATACACTGTATCCGCTTATATGTAAATATGTTCTTGAAGGAAATGAAAAATGTGCCGCACTGTTTCGAGTAAAAATGGCAGCATATGAAACCGTTCCTGATTCATTTAGAGTAGACATGCATAATGTTCAAGCATGGCTGGGTATGCCACAGCTAAAGCGTATTGATGAGACCAATGTGAAGCGCATGACAAATGCCGAACTGTTAACCAATGAGTTAAGAGGTATTGATGAGATAGTGATTCCACCTCTTTGCGAGGATCGTACGCATGTATCAGTTCACTATGCAGTATGGTCAGAACAGAGCAGAGCATTACAACGCTATTTACTAAGGAATCATATTGACGCTCAGGATGAATCCGCAGTTGATACAACAACACTGACCCGTTTTAAACAATATGTCGTTGGTGATTTTCCGAATGCACAAAAACTGCATGCGCATGTTATATTTTTGCCTACACATCCTCATTTAACAAAAAATGATATGCTGTACATAGCAAGAAAAGTAAAACAATTTTTTAAAGAACACACATCATCATGAACAATGAAATAAAGCAATTCAAAAAGTCGTTATCAGGGCATGAACAAAAGATTGTTGAGGAGAGCACATCTCTTGTTGAGGCATGTAAAAAACATGGGCCTCGGAGAACAAAAAATAATATTGCTTTAATTCAGCCGCGGAAAGGGGGACGTCCGTCGTTAGGGTTATTATATGTCGGGGCATATTTGCAAGACAACCAGTATACAGTACGCGTGTTTGAATTTCTTGATGAGACGTATCCGCCTAATGTTCGCTATAACCGTCGAATATGGAAAGCATTATATGATTTTAAACCGGACTTTATCGGGTTTAGTGTCATTAGTTCTACTTTTACTATAGTCCAAAGAATGATTCAGGTGATTCGTTCTAAGATGCCTGAGGTTATTATTATTTGCGGCGGTAAGCATGTCGTATGCAAGCCTGATGACCTCCTGCGTTCGGGGGCCGATTACTGTACAGTCGGCGAATCTGAAATTACCATTGTCGAACTTTTAGATGCATTGAATTTTAACGTGCGGATTGACACGATTAAGGGTATTGCATACAGGAATAATGGAGGTATGCATATGACGGACACGCGTCCCTTTCTTCCGCTTGATTATATACTACGTCCTGCATTTGATCTTGTAGACTATGAGCGCTATGTTGATTTTAGATTTCAAGGTATTCCCGGGCATTACCTGAGGACAGGATTTATTTTTGGAAGTAGAGGGTGTCCATATCAATGTACTTTTTGTACTACCAACATAAGAGGGGCATACCGAGAACGAAGCATTGATAACCTTCTGGATGAAATGGAATGGCAAATTAAGGAATACAAGGTTGAGGCGTTTGTCATACTCGATGACATATTTTACTTTAGAGATGAGCGTGCCGAAGAATTCTGCATAAAAATAGTGAAACGTAACCTCAACATCAATTTTTTTTGCCACGCACGTGTTGATCGTGTATCTAAAAAAACAGTGGAGCTTCTAAAACAAGCGGGCCTCTTGCTTTTAGCTGTTGGGGTAGAATCCGGTTCACAGAAAATACTCAATGCAATTAATAAAGGGACAACTATTGAACAAATAGAGCATGCGTTTAGCATTTATAACGATGTTGGTGTGGAGACATTCGCGTTTATTATTGTGGGGCATCCTGATGAAACAGAAGAAGATCGTAATTTAACACGAGAAGTGCTCAAACGCATTAAACCTACGTATGTTCCGGTTAGTTACTATATGCCAATGCCGGGAACACCGTCTGAGAATTTTTCGCTTTCTCATGCTGCTTATTTGTTGGGCGGAGATGATTTTAAAGGTTTTACCTATACGACCGATTATCCTGAAATGTCAACAAGTATACCACTTGAAGAACTAAAGAAAATCGGTGACGAGTTAGAATCGTTATCGACAAAAAATCGTAATGCGACACTGTTTACTTACCCGCGTTTTATATACTTTATTGTCTTGTTTGTCGTGTGTCATCCATTCATTATTCTTGAAGCATTGTATCTGCGCTATGGTGTGCATAAGACTCATCAAATGTCTTTACTCTCGGTGATGAAAGATGCGATACAATTTTATAAACAAAAATTTTAATCGGAAACAGAGTTATTCTGCATGAAAAAGATTGTTTTAATAAATCCTCGTAAAGGATGGCGCCCTCCTGTGGGCTTATTATATATTGCAAAGTATGTACAAAAGGCAGGATATGATGTAAAAGTAATTGAATTTATCGATGAGCGATACAACAAAAGAAGAAATATAAAGTTGTGGGATGAATTTTATAAGTTTGATCCTGATTATGTTGGATTAGGCATTATTAGTTGGAACAGACGAGTTGCTGGTGATATCGTAAAGCAGATACGTTCAACAACCTCTGGCAAGAAAATTATTTGTGGAGGTAAAGACCCCTCATATGTTCCTCAGAAATATTTACAATTTGGAGCTGATGTTGCAGTGGTAGGGGAAGGGGAAGAAACTATCGTTGAATTGTTAAATAGCCTTACCTATGAACGTGAACTGGATTTTATTAAGGGCATTGCTTTTTTGCGAGATGGTGCAATGGTAACGACTTCACCGAGGGAACCAATATCACTTGATGACTCATTATTTCCCGCCTATGAACTTGTTGATTATGAACACTATACTAATATTAAATTGGGTGGTATACCGGGGCATTTTATAAAGACAGGCTTTATGATGGCCAATAGAGGGTGTCCGTATAAATGTACCTTTTGTGCTGAAACAGTACGTAATGTGTATCGCGAACGGCCAATCGCTAATATTGTAAATGAAATTAAATGGCAAATTGAGAAGTATAACATCGAAGGACTTGTATTTCTCGATGACCTTTTTTATTTTAAAGACGATCGTGTCATACATTTTTGTGAAAGTATCTTATCCGAAAATATAAAATTAAAAATATATGCACAAACCCGTGTCGATAGGGTTGGACGTAAGGAAACATTAGAGCTTATGCGAAAGGCGGGATTTATTCAACTGGCGTTGGGAGTGGAGTCAGGTTCACCGTCTATTTTAGAGCGTGTGAATAAAAAAATAACGATTGAACAAATTAAACAGGGTGTTAAGGCAATTAATGATGCGGGAATTTATACCTACTCCTATCTTGTTATTGGTCTTCCTTATGAAACAGAGGAAGATTTGAAAATGACTGAAACGTTACTTAGTGAGCTTCATTCTACGTTCGTAGCAGTGAATTACTATATGCCAATGCCGGGAACACCTTTGTATAATGAGGAAGACGATAAAATGTTGGATGAAATTTCCTATTCGTTAACAGAGAACCAAACATTTCGTCCGCAGGATGAGCAAAAGCGTCTTGCCTATTATCGTGCAAAATTTCAGTCAATGAGTGAGAGAAATCCGAACTTTAATTTGTTTAGGTATTCTTCTTTTTATGGTTTTATCCTTGACGTAATATTGTTCCATCCTTTTGTTTTATTGAAAGGGCTCTCTATCCAATTGAAACAAAAATTGTATTCAAGTAATTTTGAAGCGATGAGGACAGCAATGATCAATTATCGCATTTATGGATAGTTTCATTGAATTGTTGTTGCCCGTAAAGAAAGGCACAGATTGTTATCATGATGAAAAAAAAGCTGCCGCGTAACAAAATAGGGAACATTATGGTCGGTTTCATCGGTCTTGTCCTTGCCATAGGCATTATCGTGGGAACGGGTGTGTCGTTTAATGATATTGTTCACAGCATTACACAAACGCACATCAGCTACCTTATTATTATTGTTATAGTTACTTTTTTTGTTATTTTTTGTACAAGCATAAAATGGCAATTAGTATTAACTGATTTAATGGGAACAAACCATATCAATAAAATGTATATACTCTATCTTGCGGCAATCGGTATTATTTCAAATAATATTATTCCGCACATTGGTAATTATGGTCTCAAAGCTGCTTCCATGAAAACGCACTATAATGTTTCCGTCGTTACTAGTACATTTTCTGTGCTTATAGAACAGCTTTTTGATTTGTTCGTTCTCATGCTTTTTATTGTTCCGTCACTCTTGTTTTTTTTACATGTGATTTCGTTACAGGGGGCATTGTTTTTTGTGGTCGTTTCCGCTCTCAGTGTTTGGTTCTTGTTTATGTTTAATCATACGTTTGTCATGAAACTCATTATGAAGGGCTATACTATCCTCTATGCTCTTGTGAAAAAAATACCGTTTCTTAAGAAAAAGATGGTGGCCGATGTTTCTGCAGTTAATGACGCGTTGAAGCTTTCGCGGACAACCGTTACGAAACTATTTTTGTATTCATATATTCGGTATATTTTTATGATTATAAGAAACTATCTTGTGATTCTTTCCCTCCATATGGACGTTTCGTTTGGTGCTTTGCTCCTTGCGGCACCACTAGTGCAAGCAATTATATTGGTTGGATTTATTCCCGGAGCGTTGGGAACCCTCGAAGCTGGCTGGTTTAGTGTTCTTGCGCTCTTAGGCGTTGACCGTATGCATATTGGCCTTTTCCTCGTATCAGTACGTGTTTTGTTGGATGTATCTTTAGTCGTTGTGGCATTTATTATTTATTTTGCAGGGGCTATCATTATACGCAAGGAGGTTCCTCATGAGTAAAAAAGCAAAAGTACTATTGTTGCGGTTGCCACAAAATGTACATGACGTTTATGATCATGCCGGTATTTTACATCCGTATAGCCTTGCTATTATTTCCAGTTTTCTCAAGAGGGAACATAAAGATGTGACGTTATTTGATGCTGCTATTCAGCATGTACAAAAAGAGGCGATTCTTTCATATATAGAAAAGATGCAGCCTGATATGCTCGGTCTGACACTGATGACGCAACATCTTCCCCATACCATTGAGTTTCTTAGGCTCGTAAAAGAAATTTTGCCAGCACTTACTGTTGTTGTAGGCGGGCCTCACGCAACTGCCGACCATAAAAATTTACTATTGCAAAATAAAGAAGTCGATGTGACGGTGATTGGTGAAGGGGAATATTCAATGCTAGCCCTTATTAATGCGTACGAACACAATGAGTCCTTTCAGCAGATTAAAGGTATCGCGTATCGGGAGGATGATGGTGTCCACATAAATCCACGTCAACCGTATATTGAAAATTTAGATGCATTACCTTTTGCAGATTGGGAATCATTACCTATGGACAAGTATGCAGATGCCATTACGGTACGAAAGAATTATGGCGGCATTGTTGCAAGTCGTGGTTGCCCTTATTCGTGTACTTTTTGTGGTGCAAAGACGGCACTAGGACAAAAAGTCCGGCGGCGTTCTCCGCAGAATATTGTAGAAGAAATACAGCTTCTCTATGACCGCTATGGTGTTCGGCAAGTATTATTTCACGATTCAACGTTGAATATTGACAATGCGTGGGTGAATGAGATTTGTGAAGGTATCCTACGCATGAACAAGCCCATCGTTTGGGGGTGTAACGTACGGACTGAACATTTAAGTAAAGAAACGCTCATGCTTATGAAACGGAGCGGATGTATTCGTATTTTCGTCGGTATTGAGTCGGGAGACAACACTGTTTTGCAACGCATGAAAAAGGGGACAACCGTTGAGCGGATACAACAAGGCTTGAAATTGATTGAAGAAGTTGGCATTCCAACAGATTATGGATTTATTCTCGGTATGCCGGGTGAAACGGTAGAATCGATGAAAAAATCAATTGCATTGGCAAAAAAACTAAAAGGAATTAGTACGTTTGCGCTTGCATCGCCCTTTCCCGGAACTGAGTTATATGAAATAGCAAAAAGTGAGGGGGTTAGCGTTAAGGATTGGTCGAAACATGATATTTATACGCTTGCGTATGTACCCCAAGGATTAACACGAAAACAATTAGAGCAGTATTATCGGTGCGCAGTACGTACCACCTATTTTCGTTTTTCGTTCATTATATACCAACTTTCGCAGTTACGATCATTACTCAATGTAAAGATAGTAGTAACTGCTGCCTATCGCATCTTTTTTAAACGTTTCTTTAAGTTTAGGAAGTGACACGATGGTTGTCGTATCTGGCGATATAAAAATACTCTTGCTCAATTTACCGCAAAATCTTTCTGATGTGAAAGATTACAGTTCTCTCTTGCAACCCTACAGTTTAGCACTCCTCTCAAGTACGCTTAAACAAAAAGGATACGATGTTACTTTATGTGATGCCTTTGCCTATCAGATGAAAAAAGAAGACATTTTAAAATTTGTGAGTGATTTGAGGCCGTCAATTGTTGGTTTTTCCATCATGACATCAAATCTTCCGCAAACAATAGAGTTTATTGGTGAGGTAAGGCGTGTCCACCCTGCTGCGCTCATACTTGCAGGGGGAATTCATCCTACTATTGAATATATGAACCTTCTAAAAAATCATTTAGATATTGATATCATTGTGAGGGGAGAAGGGGAACGAACGACGGTGGAGCTCATGGATGCCTTGCAAAATAAAAAAGCGTTAGATGGCGTTAGGGGCATTGCATATCGGTCTGATGGTGTTATCGCGGCTACGCCTGAACGTGAGATTATACAGGATCTCGACACATTACCCTTTGCTGACTGGGCATCATTACCAATGGATCGCTATTGGGACAGGTGGACCATTAAAAAGAATTATGCATGTATGTTGTTAAGCAGAGGATGTCCGTATAATTGTATTTTTTGCGGGCATGGCATCATCGGCAAGAAGTATCGTACCCGATCTCCGCAGCATATTATTGATGAAATAAAAATGTTATACGATACCTATCATGTGCGCAATCTATCGTTTGCCGATTCTACATTGAATGTTCGCAACGACTGGCTTCATGAATTGTGTGAGAAAATGATTAGTATGGATCGGAAGATCTTATGGGGGTGCAGTGTACGTGCAGACCATGTTGATGCGGAAACGATCAAACTTATGAAACGGGCAGGCTGCGCTAAAATATTTATCGGTGTTGAATCAGCGGATAATGATATGTTGCAGCGTATGAAAAAAAATGAAAGCATTGAAAAGATACAGGAAGGAATTCATATTATTCGAAAAGGCGGGCTCATCCCCGACCTTGGTTTTATTATAGGAATGCCGGGCGAGACCAAAGAGTCCATTATGAAAACGATTAATTTTGCGAGTACATTCAATAGAAGTGTGTGTTCTTTTACCTATGCAACGCCCTATCCGGGAACAGAGCTGTATGAAATAGCGCAGCGTGAGGGATTTGTTGTTGATGATTGGTCGAAGTTTAATACCTTTACGCTTGCCTACGTTCCGCAAGGATTTACAGAAGATGAAATAAAGAGCTACTTTTCCAAAGCTGTAAAAAAGACGTATCTACGACTAACATTTTTAGCGTCGCAATTACTTAATGTGAAATCATGGATTAATTTTGTCGTTAATGTACGATTTACGTACCGGTTATTTTTTAAGATTATAACGAAAAAAGCATGATGGATGATGTCAAATGAAAAGAAACCGTAAATTATACAATGCTATCGTTGTTGTGCTCGCATTGGTGAGCATAAGTATTTTTTTGCTTGTCTGCACGCCGTTGACGAATGTTCTCTATGCGTTGCTGGAAGTGAACCCCTCTATACATAAAGCAGATGCACTTATTCTTCTTACCGCAGCGTATTACACTGACAGTATCTTTGACAGAAACACGTATCAGCGATATATGCACTGTTACGATTTATATAAAAATAATTATGCGGACAAGATCATTGTTTGCGGAGGTACTCGTATACATGATGGCATGACACTTGCGGAAGCAGTCAGTAATGTTTTAGTTAATGTCGGTGTACAACAAGCAGATATTTTCGTTGAAGAGAGTTCGCAAAACACGTATGAGAATCTTCGTAATACTATTCCTTTACTGGAAAAATTCAACATAAAAACAGTGCTTCTTGTCACGTCATCTTCGCATATGTTCAGAAGCCTTTCCGTTAGCAAAAAGTTGGGTATCGACGTATCGCCGGCCCCTGTTGACTGTTATGAAAAGGATATTGACAATATAACATTACGTGCACGATTTGTTCTTGATATTATGCGTGAATACGTTGCTATTGCTTATTTTTGGCTGCGAGGATGGGTTTAAGGAAGGTAAAACTATATGAATAAATGTGCGGTCATAGCGCATACCATGCAAACGTTGGGAAGTTATCACAAACGAAAAACAACGGTGCATAGTTTGCCTACTTATTTTTGGATAGAACCGACAAACCATTGTAATTTACGATGCATTATGTGTCCGACGGGAATGGAGAAAGTTACTATCGAAAAGGGGTATATGTCCTATGAGTTGTACAAAAAAATCATTAATGATATTAAAGATTTTGCTTCAGCAATAACGCTGGCGGTGAGTGGCGAATCGATGTTGCACCCTCATTTTTTCGATATGATCCGCTATGCAACCGATTGCGGTATCAAAGTGCTTCTTAATACAAATGCTACACTCCTTGATAAGGAAAAAGCTCTCTTGATGCTTGATTCTGGAGTGGCAAGTATTAGTTTTGCTTTTGATGGGTTTACCAAAGAGATGTATGAAAAAGCACGAGTTGGTGCGTCATTTGAACATACACTCGAAAACATTTTGTATTTTTTACGTCGAAAGAAAGAACTTAAACATAGAAAACCATACACGATCCTTTCTGTTTTGATGCTCGGCATAGCAGAATGCTCCGAACGGGAGCGGCACAGTTTTATCAAGCAGTTTGATGGATTGCTTGATGAGGTACGGTTGCGTGAAGTGTCAACATGGGGAAATACTTTTAAGGATACGGAAGATTTTTCATTTAGAAAAAACGTGCAGTGTTATCCGCCATGTTCGCGACTATGGGGGACGTCAGTTATTGCGTGGAACGGTAATGTTGTGCCGTGTATTTATAATGCTAATCAAGACTATGTGCTGGGAAACCTGGGAGAATGCTCGTTTAAAGATATTTGGAATGGGGAGAAAATGAAAAAACTGAGAACTGCTATGGTGGATGGTTCGTATCTTTCTCTCCTGTCTATATGTGAACATTGTATTGTCCTGGGAACGCCGCCTCTGTGTGGAATCCCCTCGGGGTTGCGCTTAACGCTGGCAGATGCGATGACTAATATATTTGGGTATCAATGTGAAAAATATGCATTACGAGCGGCGAATTTTATTCGACAAGGTAAATTTTCATCAATTACTATTAAATGATTGTTTTATTATGGAGGCTTGATGATGGATACGGAAAAGAAAAGCGTCATTACAACAATGCGCGAGCAAATTAATGAAATAGCGAAAACACCCGAAGAAGTTAAAAAAAGTGAGGGCATGTTACGCGTTGCAGAAGAGCAATCGAGGCGTAAAAAAATAAACGTTACGGTGCAGAAAAAGTCGCTCAAAAAATTTGTCGTATTATGGAAGAATAGATTTAAATACGGTGTTCATTGGTCAAAACCATGGTATCCCTTTCGGTTAGCACGAAACATCTTTTTGGGTAAACTGTTTCATTTTTTAGGTATTAAAAAATTCATTCTTCGCGGTATTGAGTTCGGACTTACATATAAATGTAATTTTCGTTGTAATCATTGTCTTTGCGCGCGCATTGAGGAAAGTGCGACACGGAGAGAGATGGAGCCGAATGATTATGAACGGATCGTTAAAGAAGCGATGAAATTAGGGTGTACAACGTTTGGGCTTGAAGGTGGTGAACCGTTTGTTTCACCTGTTTGGGAGGAGGTCATTGAAGCATGTCAACCGCACTATAACCATATTATCATTTCCACGAACGGTTATTTATTTGATGATGTGAAGGCAAAACGATGTGCTGAGCTTGGTGTTGATACGATCAACTTTAGTCTTGATAGCGGCTATGCAGAACTGCATGACCTCTTTAGGAGAAAGAAAGGGAGCTACCAAAAGGTAATAGAAGGGATTGCGCTATGTAGGAAATATAAGATCAATCCGCTTATTAACACTGTCGTGCACAAAGATAATTTGTATACGGATCATTTTCGTACATTACTTGATTTTTGCGAGCGGGAAGGGCTTCTCATTAATACCTTGTTTGCGAAGGGGGTCGGTAACTTTCGCGATAATAACAGTATGCTTGATGATGATGATCAGGCGGCATATCGAAAACTGGTTGCCGGGTATAGTTGTGTTCAGCGGCATTTAAATTATAATTACGGAAAACAATTTGGATGCCCGGGGACGAAAGAAATGATCAACATGACACCCTATGGCGATGTGATGAATTGTGCCAATATGCATATTTACTTTGGCAATGTGATGGAAGAGCCGCTTCAGATCATACGTGATCGGGCACTCAAGAAGACACCCTTTTGTCGTTATGACGCGTGTTTCCTTGCAGAGAATGAAGATTTTATGAATGTTTTCTATTCTGAGGTCGATAAAAAACGGCATATTACTATTGAGGAGTTCAGGACCGCATTACGAGCGTATGAAGATGCACAGGGAAAAGTATTATATCCAGAGTTAAGGAAATAAATATTTTAACTGCCATTATAGAAAAGTCCAAGTGACATTGTTGGCTTGTATATTGGATATTGATTGTAATTTGGAGTTTGTTTTATTGTAATTTAAGAACAAAATGAATATTCTATTCCTCAATCCTCCATTTATAGGCCGTTTTTCGCGTACCTCTCGAAGTCCGGCTGTTACTAAAGGGGGCACTCTCTATTATCCAATTTGGCTTGCGTATGCGACTGGTGTGGCTGAGGAGGATGGGCATCATGTTGTGCTAATTGACGCACCGGCTTGCGGCGTAGGTATGCAGGAGGTTGAAGAAAAGTTAAATTCTTTTTCTCCGGCATTGATTGTGATTGATACAAGTACACCGAGCATTTACAGCGATATTAATGTGGCGGTGTCATTGAAAAAAAAGTTTCCAAACAGTTTTATTGTATTAGTAGGGACGCACCCATCGGCGCTTCCAGAACAGACACTCCGTATAAAAACAGAGGTGGATGCGGTCGCGATCGGGGAATACGATTATACGATAAAAGATCTTGCGCATGCATTGGAGGATAAAAAGGGATTAGATACGGTCGATGGCTTGGCATTCCGGAGCAATAATAGTATTTGTATCAATAAACAAAGAGAAAAAATAAAAAGTTTAGATGATGTACCGTTTGTATCATCAGTCTATAAGCGACATTTAAACCCCCGCCATTATTTTTTTGCGGCAGCCAATTACCCTATGGTGATGATTATTACGGGACGCGGCTGTCCGTATATATGTCACTTTTGTGTCTATCCACAGGTGTTTCATAGTCGTCAGTATCGAGTGCGCTCCCCGGAAAATGTGGCAGCCGAATTTGAATTTATTCGTAGCAATTTCCCGGGGGTAAAGGAAATCGGGATTGAGGATGATTGTTTTACTGCGAATAAAGATCACGTGCGAAATATTTGTTCACTTTTAATTAAAAATAAGAATAGGATAAAATGGTATTGTAATGCTCGTGGTGATATTGAATATGAACTATTAAAACATATGAAAGAAGCAGGCTGTCGATTAGTGACGGTTGGTTTTGAGAGTGGTGTTCAAACAGTTTTAGACACTATTGATAAACGTATTACCGTAGAGAAATATTATCAATTTGCGCGTGATGCAAAAAAGGCAGACATCTTAGTACATGGATGCCTTATGGTCGGTAATCCTCATGACACGAAAGAAACATTAGCACAAAGCTATGCATTTGCGAAAAAAATTAATTGTGATAGTATGCAATTTTATCCGCTGTACGTGTATCCGGGAACTGAAGCATATCATTGGGCACGAAATAATAACTATCTCAAGACTGATGATTTCTCTAAGTGGTTGACAGAAGAGGGGTTGCATAATTGTGTCCTCGATATTCCGGGACTCTCATCAACAGATATGGTGCAGTTGTGTGATGACTATTTAAAAAAATATCATCTTCGTCCAGAGTATATTGCTATGAAATTAATGCAGGCAATCAGAAATCCGTCGGAAGGGTATCGTTCTTTAAAATCTGCAAAAGTATTTTTCTCAAAGCTTTTTTCTGGAAAAATTAGGTAAAGGACGGTCGCGAAGTAATATGAATGTATCAGTTATCATAACCTGCTTAAATGAAAAGAATAACATTGCAACGTGTTTATCATCGTTAGTACACCAAGAAGGTCTTGATGGCACATATGAAATTATTGTATGCGACGGTGGATCTCTTGACGGCACGCAGGAAATAATAAAAGAATTCGCAAAACAATACTCAGAGGTTCGTCTTGTTGTCGAGGGGAAAAAGGGAACATCTGCCGGACGGAATGCTGCGTTAAAAGAAGCGCGCTATGATCATGTTGCATTTATTGATGCAGACTGTGAAGCACCTCGAGATTGGTTATTAAGGTTAATTCTCAAATATCAGGAAGCAAAAAAGAAGGATTCTAACCTTATTGCGGTCGGAGGAAAGAACATTCCTCCAAAAACTGCTAGTTTGTTTGTGAAAGCAATAGGAATTGCATTAGATTCTTATCTGGGAAGTTTTAATAGCCCTCAGGGAAGGCAATTTGTGAAGCCGACGTATGTTATCAGTCTCGCAACAGTCAATGCATTGTATGAAAAGAAAAAGATCTTTGATGCGGGATGTTTTGATGAAACATTATTCAGCGAGGGGGAAGACGCCGATCTTAATTATCGCTTATCTTTACAAGGGTACACTTTGTTGTTTTGTCCCGATTCGTTTGTTTTTCATAATATGCGAGCGACACCACAAAAATGGTTTAAGAATATGTTTCGGTATGGTAAAGCGCGGGCACGCTTATTGAAAAGATATCGCAGCATGTGGGGCTTTTCATATTGTTTACCGGTACTGTTCTTAATCGCCTTTGTATTAGTCATATTTGCTACGCAAAAGGCGTTATTTTATTTGCCTTTACTTTATTTCCCTCTGTTGCTATTATTTTCGATGCTTCAAGCTGTGTGTAAGAAGGTTCCCTGTTTAATGTTTCATATTATGTTAGTATATATAGTACAACATTTTGCATATGCGAGTGGTGAGGTGTACGGTCTCCTTAATCCAAGAGTAAAATGAATATTCAACAGAATAAAAACTTATACACTATTTGGAATGCATACTGGAAGGGAATGGACAAAACGGAACGGTTGACCGTTATTGGCCGCTTAATGTTTAAAGCAAAAGTTAAAGCCCTTATAGCGCTTATCCCCTCCATTAAGACACAGTCAATGATTGAAGTCGGATGTGGGTTAGGGTATACCTTAAAAGTGTTCCATGAAGCAGGTATTGATTCGTGTGGTATTGATATTTCATCTGACGCAGTAACGGTTTGTCGCAACAAGGGATTGCAGGCTACCGTACAAAAACTTGAAGAGGTGCAAGATCTGTATGATTTAGTTTCAAGTGACGGCATGTTAGAACATTTTCTCAATTTTGAGCCGTATGCACAACATATGATGCGCATTGCTCGACGGTATGTTCTTCTTATTCAGCCGAATCACGGTTCTTTTGTAGGAAAAACCTTGGTATATGGTGCGGAAATATTGCGCCGCAATCACATCGTGTACGAATATAATTATCGTATTTCAGATTTTATCGACGTTTTTAATACACAAGGATTTGAGATTAAGCAGAACATACCGGTGTTTTTTGATGTTTTTAGAATATTATTATTTGAAAAAAAATGAAAAAGAAAAGTAAAACACTTATTATTATTCCTGCGCATAATGAGGAAGAGAATATTGGTTCCGTCATAGGGGAAATACGCAAGCACCATCCTTTACTTGATATTGTTACGGTCAATGACGGATCGACTGATAAGACGAAATATGCGGCAGAGGTTGCAGGTTCGAAGGTTCTGACGCTACCCTTTAATCTTGGTTATGGTGTTGCGTTACAGACGGGTTATAAGTATGCGCTAGAAAGTGATTATCAGTATGTTGTTCAACTTGATGCCGATGGCCAGCATGATCCACAGTATATTCAAGCATTGCTGCACGAGGTTGAGTCTGGGGCGGCGGATGTGAGTATTGGTTCTCGTTTTCTTGCAGAAAGGGCGTATAAAGTTACGACCGTACGTCGATTGGGGATGCTTATTTTTGGTTCACTTGCATCGATTATTACCAAACGACGAATTAGCGATCCTACCTCTGGCTACCAGGCCATTAATAGAAGTGTTTTGCATTTTTATGCGAGTGATGTTTATCCGTGTGATTATCCTGATGCGGATGTCATTATTTTATTACATTTTGCCGGATTTAAAGTGAAAGAGGTCCCGGTTAAAATGTTTGCGAGTAAGAAATTAAAGTCTATGCATGGTGGTTTTAAACCTGTGTATTATATATTTAAAATGTTTTTATCAATACTTGTAACATTATTACGAGAGAAACCCGATAAACGGAAGAGGGAGATATGCCAATAAGACAGAAGATATTCGCTATTTTCATTAGTTTGACGATCTTTATAGCGATTTTTGAATTGGTGCGAAGACGTAAATTGCGTGAGGAATATTCATGGTTGTGGCTATTGACCGGTACCGGTCTCCTTGTTTTGGCACTATGGTACGATTTATTGAAAATCATTACGCGATTCATTGGAGCAGGACTCCCTGCGTCAACGCTGTTTTTTTTCGGAATTGTTTTTCTCATGTTAATAAATTTACATTACTCGATTAAGATTTCGACATTAACCAATCAAGTAAAAAATTTATCTCAAGAAGTGGCACTGCTCAAGAACAGGTTAGATGATACAGCGTAAAGAAGCACACGCGTAACGATGCGATGAATAGTATGGATATGAAAACAGATTACACAAAGGTGACAGAATTACCTGGGCAGCGCGGCTCAGAAGAACAGATAGAAAGACTTTTTCATCGCTACTGTTTTGCACGACAGTATTGTGATGGAAAAGATGTTTTAGAAGTTGCATGCGGTGGTGGGATAGGATTAGGATATTTGTCAAAGAAAGCGAAAAGAATAGTTGGCATTGACATTGAAGAGGGAAATTTGATATTTGCTGAACAGCTCTATGAAAATAGGAATAATATTGAAACAAAAATTATGGATGCACACCACTTTGATTTCGACAATGAAACATTCGATGTGGTTATTCTCTATGAGGCACTGTATTATTTAAAAGATCCAGACCTGTTTTTTAAAGAGGCACATCGTGTATTACGGAAAGGTGGTCATTTAATTATAGGTACTGTCAATAAAGAATGGGATGATTTCAATCCTTCCCCGTATAGTGTGCGCTATTTTTCAGGTTCCGAAATTCAGGCAGCATTGCAACCTCTTTTTCAAATTATTCATATGTATGGTGCGTTTTCTACCATTCCGACATCGGCAAAAGATGTGATACTTTCTTCTATTAAAAGAGCAGCAGTTTCGTTACATATGATGCCGAAGACGATGAAAGGAAAAGAGTTTTTAAAAAAAATATTTTTTGGTAAACTAGTACCACTCCCAAAGGAACTGAGTGAACATATGTCCGCCTATACATCACCACAGCCTGTTGTGGGCAATAACATAAAAGAATATAAGGTGTTGTATGCCGTTGCCAGTAAATAGAAGTCATGTCATTATCATGGAGAATGGTTTATGAGCTTATTTAAGCGATTTCGAAATCTTTTTATTATCAGCATTCATTTTATTTTAATTATCTTGGCATATTATCTATCATTTTTACTGCGGTTTGATTTAAATATTAAATTATATATTCCCTTTATTCTTGAGACTCTTCCCATATTAATTATCGTTAAAATGATTATTTTCTATTATTGTGGTTTGTTTCATTCGACGCTTACGCGTGTCAGTATGTTTGATATCGGTCAAGTTATTAAAGCAAACATTATCAGCAGTGCAGGCTTTGCTTTAGGAGTGGTTTTTATCCGTCATGCATCCTTTTTTCCAGGCTTTCCTCGTTCTATTTTTATTATAGATTGGGGAATATGTTTGGGGTTTATTGCGGGCTTACGATTTGTCGCGCGTTTTTTTAAAGAAAGAGCTGATATTCCAGGAAAACAAAAACGGAAGAAGATTATTATTGTAGGTTCAGGTGAAGCAGGCCTTTTAGCATTGCGTGAATTTCGTAGTAATCCACATCTTGGCTATGAAGTCGTTGGGTTTATTGATGATGATTCGACAAAGAAGAATTTGCGTATTCACGGCGTCCGAATCCTTGGCGGGAGGAAAATGATAGGTAGCATGGTGAGTAAATATAACATTGAGGAAATTATTATTGCTATTCCATCAGCTACGGGAGAGCGAATTAGAGATATCATTTCCTATTGTCAATTTACCGGGGTCAAAATAAAAATTGTGCCTGGTTTTCATAAAATTTTGAGCGGAGAGGTGGAAATAAAATTGCGTGAGGTAAAGCCGGAAGATTTACTGGGACGTGAAACGGTGACGATCGATGAAACTGAAGTTCGCTCATGTCTTAAGGGTAAACGTGTGTTAGTTACTGGTGCTGCTGGGTCTATTGGCTCAGAACTGTGCAGACAAATAGCGCAGTTTTTTCCTCGGCAGCTTGTACTGCTTGATTATAATGAAAATGATATGTATTTTCTTGAGAGAGAACTTAAGACACTATTTCCAAAGCTAACGTGTAAGTTTATTATTGGCGATATACGAGACATTAGTTTATTAAAACATACCTTTTCAAAGTATTCACCGCAGATTGTATTTCATGCCGCAGCTTTTAAGCATGTACCGCTTATGGAAGAAAATCCATCAGCGGTGGTAAAGAATAATATTCTTGCAACACGTAACCTTATCTATGCATCTGATCATTATGGCATTGACAGTTTTGTTTTTATTTCAACGGATAAGGCGGTAAACCCAACGAGTGTTATGGGTGCTTCAAAACGGATCGGAGAGATGATTCTCCAAGCGAAAGCGAAGAGGAGCCGCACGAAATTTATGGCAGTACGATTTGGTAATGTGTTGGGGTCAAAGGGGAGTGTCGTTCCACTTTTCAAAAAGCAGATCGAAGATGGTGGACCAGTTACGGTGACGCATCCTGATGTAAAACGATATTTTATGAGTACGCGGGAAGCGGTTCAATTGGTGTTACAGGCAAGTGCGTTTGGCAAAGGAGGGGAAATATTCGTCCTCGATATGGGTGAGCAAATAAAAATTGTCGATCTTGCGCGCGATTTAATCGGACTTTCCGGCTTAAAGCCCGACAAAGATATAGCAATAGAATTTGTAGGATTACGTCCCGGCGAAAAATTATCAGAAGAAGTATTACATACTATTGAAAAGGATAAAGCAACAAAACATGATCGCATTCATATTACCCAGCCAAATAATTTTGATTCACGACAATTACGGCGGCAGATCAAAGAATTAGAAAAATTAGTGATTACTATGAATAATGAGAAGATTATACGAAGGATAAGCGAAATCGTTCCTTCATATATTCCGTATAGCAAAGACTAACTGTCTATGACCGAAAAAGTATTAGTTACCACACAGAAACAGCGGTTCGTACTACTCTTAGAGAAAATAAGCGAGTATTCGTTATATGTATTACTGTTCTGCCTTCCCTTTAGTAAAGCAATGATCGAAATATGCCTTATTACCGCAATGATCGCATGGATTTTAAAAAAAGTTATTTCTTGTTCGTATCGAGACATTACGAGTGACATTCTTTTTTATCCTCTGTTGTTTTATGTTGCATGTAATATATTTTCAGTAATTATTAGTGTCGATCCTGCTTTATCGTTGTACGCATTGGTGAGCAAAACGCTCGAATATGTGGTGCTGTACTTTCTTGTTGTCGATACTATTAAGCAAGAAAAACAGCTTAAACGTTTGTTACTGATCATCGGGGCAGCGGTTTTTCTCGTAACTATCGATGGCATTGTGCAATATATAACAGGAAATGATTTTTTGCGTTCGTATAGTGTGTATGATGATGTTAAAATGCGTGCGTGTTTTACCAATCCGAATAATCTTGCCGGATGGCTTATTGTTATGATCCCTTTTCTTGTGATTTCGTTAATAGCAGGAAAAGAGCTGATTTATTTTCAGTTTCAAAAATATTGTGTCGTGCTTCTGTTAGCTTTATCATTTATTTGTTTATTGTATTCATATTCGCGGTCTGCATTTTTGGGTGTCGTATGTGGTATCGTTTTTATATGGCATTCAATAATGCGCACGATGCCAATGTGGCAGCATATTTTAGTCTATTGTCTTGTGCTCCTTATTTTTATAGGAGTATTATTCGTTGCGCCACAAACAATAAAAGATAAAGCGCATTCAATTATTGGACAGAATATATTTATTAATCGAACTTTTGTATGGAAACGCGCATTGCAGATTATTAGAGATTTTTATTATGTAGGTTGTGGGCTTAACACCTATTCGATGATGACGCGTAAGTATGATGTATTTTATCGGGAGAATTACAACATTGGTGTGTATGCTCATAATTGTTATTTACAAATGGCGGCGGAGATAGGTGTTATCGGTTTAATCTCATTTCTGATTATTATTTTCCGTTTTTTTTGGTATGCGTGTCTTAAGATAAAACAGAATAAGAACGCTCTATTTTTAACTGGTACAATTGGCGGTTTGATAGGATATTTAATACAGAGTTTCTTCGATACCCATCTCTATTCATTGCAGTTGGCTACGCTATTTTGGTTTATTATGGGGCTTGCTGTTGCGTGTATCCAAATAGCGCCAAGCAAACAAACGGCTACTGTTGAATAAGTGAACAAACTTTTCGAAGGATAAAAAAATGAAAATACCGTTTCATAAGCCTTGTATTACTGACCGTGATGTTCGTGCTGTCGTTAAGTGTTTGAGAAATGGGTGGCTTACCATGGGGAACATGACCATTGAGTTTGAAAATGCATTTAAAAAATATGTTGGGTCTCATTATACAGTAGCGGTTAGTTCGGGTACCGCAGCATTACATCTGGCATTAGAAGCGATAGGGTTGAAGGAAGGGGACGAGGTCATTGTTCCGGCAATGACCTTTACCTCTACCGCAGAAGTGGTATGTTATTTTAAGGCAAAGCCGGTCTTCGTTGATATTGAAAAGAGTACCGGTAATATTGATGTATCGCAGATTGAGAAGAAGATTACAAAACGCACCAAAGCAATTATTCCGGTCGATTATGCTGGTCAACCTGCAGATCTGAATGATATTAAGCGAATTGCAAACAAGAATAATCTTTTTATTATTGTAGATGCGGCGCATTCGTTGTCATCCTATTATAAAGGAAAACGTATCAGCAGAGCGGCTGATATGACCTGTTTTAGTTTTTATGCAACGAAGACATTAACGACCGGTGAGGGAGGCATGGTTGCAACAAATAATAAAAGATGGGCTGAGCGGATTCGTATTATGCGGCTCCACGGAATATCACGCGATGCGTGGAAGAGAAGATCATCAAGGGGGGGGTGGTATTATGAGGTTGTCAGTCCAGGATATAAATATAATATTAGTGATATGCAATCTGCCTTAGGAATCGAACAACTTAAAAAAGTTGATTCTATGTGGCGTAAGCGTACGAGAATTGCTGAGCGCTACAATAAAGCCTTCCGCAACATAGAGGAGGTAACAATCCCTTATATAAAGGGTCATAGACAGCCGAGTTGGCACTTATATGTGATTCAATTAAATATTGATACGATTAAAATTTCTAGAAATCAATGTATTGAGCAGTTAAAAAAAACCGGCGTTTGTGTCGGGGTGCATTTTATACCACTGTATCGCCATCCGTTTTATCGAAAAAAATTCGGCTATGCAATTAGTCAATTTCCGAACTGCGAGTGGGTATATAAACGTATTATTTCATTACCGATCTATCCCTCGATGACGAAGCGGGAGGTAACGAAAGTTATTAAAGCGGTAACGAATATCGTCTCTCGGAACAGAAGATGAAAAGGCTGATATGGTAAAGAGAGAACAGATTATTCATTCTTTATATATTTGTATCGATATTGTATGTGTTGTCAGTTCATTTCTTCTCGCCTTTCTAATTAATTTTTATCATAGTCCCCATTCATATGAAGAAGAAGGCCTCATAAGCTTCCTACGAGATGATTTTCCGTTCATGTCAATTCACGTTCTGATTTTTTTTATGTGGGGTATTATTTTATTGCTTCTTCTGAAAAGTTTTAAACTCCATCAAACGGCGAGAGAATTGCCAATTGTACGAGAGTGTGGATTAGTTGTTAAGGCGTTACTCTATTCGACCATGCCTGTTGCAACAGCAATCTTTATATTAAAAGTGAAAATGCTTTCGCCACTTGTTTTTATTGAAGCATTTTGCTTGATGCTTTTTTTTCTAACATTTTGTAGAATTCTAAAGCGAATTTTTGTGCGTTATCTTGTTAATCGCGGCTACAATGTACAAAATGTATTAATTGTTGGATGCAATAAGGAAGTCGAGAATGTAGTGCATGAAGTAACGCATAACCCCTATTTGGGGTTACGTATTATTGGTATTGTATGTGATAATAATGCAGCAACCTTTACAGGGAATCATCCGCCGATTTTAGGAAGCATAGCAGAGATTGAAAATATCATTCAAAAAAATTTTATTGATGAGTTGTTAATTACGAGCGGTGTTGATAAACGAAAGATTCCTCATTTGGTTCTCATCGGACAGACGTATAATGTTACAACGAAGATTATACCTGATTTACATGAATTGCTTCTTGGGCAATCGGAGATGGTTTATTGGGGGGATCTACCGGTTATTCAATATTATGCAAAAGGGATTCATGGAGCTGATTTAATTGTTAAAAGATTATTTGATATTATCAGTTCTTGTATATTACTACTCTGTTGTCTTCCGATTTTTGTCATTATAGGAAGCTTAATTAAATCCGAAGACGGTGGGCCGATATTATTTATTTCGAAACGAAGTGGTAAACGAGGGCGTGTGTTTAATGTATATAAGTTTCGGACAATGATTATTGGTGCTGAGCGACTGCAAGAATCACTCAAGGTCAACAAGGAATCAACGGGGCCAATATTTAAGATAAAGAATGATCCTCGCATTACAAAGATAGGAAAAATCTTACGTAAATATAGTCTTGATGAGTTACCACAGTTAGTAAATGTGCTTCGCGGTGATATGAGTCTTGTGGGGCCGCGTCCCTTATCATTACAAGAAATAGAAAGGGATGACATGCGGCAACTGAAGCGACTTGAAATAAAACCAGGGATTACCTGCTTGTGGCAAGTTCAAGGTCGGAGCGATTTGTCCTTTGAGATGTTGCTTAAATGGGATTTGTGGTATCTTAATAATTGGTCATTTTGGTTAGATATGAAAATCATTTTCTTAACAATACCCGCCGTATTAAAAGGGAAAGGGGCCTATTAGGCCTTTTTCGTGTGCACGCACTTAAAAAAATCCTGTATAATTCTATTCCCATCAACCACTTATAAAAAAATGGACAAATGTTTTAATCCTTTGTATCATATATCTCTTTAATTTTGATATAACTATTTGTTTAGTATGCTATTGAGACAATCGGTACAAGCACATAACATCTTTACCCCGTTAGAGATAATAATACGGGAAGGGTAGATTATTGTTGTCATAACGTGCGTTGCATTCGTTAGAATCTAATAATGTACAGTTTCTAACAGCGGTTAGTTAATAGGCTGTAGATAGATAAGGAAGCCGCATGAAGAAAACATTTTCGCGAACACATATTGATTTATTAATGGGTGAGGTCATTTGGACGCTTATGCGGCTTGCCAATCCATGGCAGGCACGACGGAACTCAAACGTTACACGATTTGAAGAAGCTTTTGCGGCTTACGTGGGAACGAACTATGCCGTAGCATTTCCCTATTGCAGAACGGCGATGTATTATGCCCTGACAGCACTTAATCTTAAACCTGATGACGAAGTGATCCTGCCTGCATATACATTTTGGGTCGATGCGGCTATGGTTATTATGGCGGGACTTAAACCTGTTTTTGTTGATGTGGACTTTCATACGGCCAATATTGATCCGGCGAAAATTGAAGCGGCCGTTACTTCACGAACAAAGGTTATTTTTCCTACACATTTGAATGGCCTCCCAGCCGAAATGGAACCTATTGTGTCAATTGCGAAGCGCCATAAACTGCGCGTTATGGAAGACTGCGCCCGCTCGTGCGGTGCAGTATATAAACATAAAAAAGTGGGGTCGTTTGATATAGGGACCTTTAGCTTTGGACTTGGAAAAAGTTTTTATGATTTTGAAGGAGGGATGATAACGTCAAATGATGCCGCTTTTATTTAACGAGTGAAAGATCTGAAAAAGGAGTTCCACTCGATATCATTTAAAAACCTTATGGTCCAAATTGTTAAAGGGAATATGCTTCGGTTTCTTAATAATCCGTATCTTTATACATATACACTGTATCCGCTTATATGTAAATATGTTCTTGAAGGAAATGAAAAATATGCCTCACTGCTTCGAGTAAAAATGCCAGCATATGAAACCGTTCCTGATTCATTTAGGGTAGACATGCATAATATTCAAGCATGGCTGGGTATGCAGCAACTGAAGCGCATTGATGAGACAAATGTTAGGCGCATGGCAAATGCCGAACTGTTAACCAATGAGTTAAGAGGTATTGATGAGATAGTGCTTCCACCTCTTTGCGATGATCGCACACACGTATCAGTTCACTATGCAGTATGGTCAGAGCAAAGCAGAACATTACAACGTTATTTACTACGAAATCATATTGACGCTAAGGATGAATCCGCGGTTGACACAACAACACTGCCGCGTTTTAAACAATATGTCGTTGGTGATTTTCCGAATGCGCAAAAACTATATGCAAAAGTTATAATTTTGCCTACACATCCTCATTTAACAAAAAATGATATGCTGTACATAGCAAGGAAAGTAAAACAATTTTTTAAAAAACACACATCTTTTTAACAATACCCGCCAT
>JAHJGZ010000233.1 GCA_018823795.1 Candidatus Omnitrophota bacterium | reverse complement strand
GAACGCGAGTGTGAGAGCCTTAACTTTTAACACATATGATCCTATAGAAGGCGGCTGGAACAAAAGCATTCAGAAAGATTACACCTTAATGAACCTGACAAACTTTATCAATGTGGTTATAGAATACGGCATTGAAGCGGCTATTGAAGACCACTTAACCAACATCTTCAGGGATGAAGCAATACGCGTGATAAACCAACGCGGCGGTATCGCGGACTTTTTAACCGGCGAAGCAGAGATGGTTAAGGAAAACGGCTACTGGCTGAAAAAGATCAATGTTACAGACGAAGATAAACTTTATTTAGACCCAGATACCGACGACATAGTAGGGTTGGACAAGGGAGATGAAAAATACAGGGGAGAATTCGGCGTCAATGAATATACAGGTGGCTTCGGTCTTATTGACGGAATAATGGAACAAGTAACCGCGAATAACACACGCATGGTCTATCACGTCAGTAATTCAACCATCATCGACAAAATAGAAGTCTACGGCGAGACGGGCGGATACTTACAGGTCATCGCCACAGACCCTGAAACGGGACTGCAACTCAATGAAGATGGTATTCCCTTGGGCGGGATAGTTGCGGATTTCGAGCGGGGCAAACTGTATGAATATCAATATACCGGTGATAGCGTTGATGTAGAAATCAACTTTGATAATCCGAGGATGGATATCCAGAATGCTGTTGATATAGACTGGTCAAATCTGACAAATGAAGAAAAAGAACAGATAGTTAATTTTTATACTCTTGCTAATGGCATTAACAATAAAAATCCGTATGGTTCGCCTAGTTATATGGTGGGATTTAGTGGAGAGTTAGCAAATGCAGACCCCTTGGCAAAAGAAGTCACGGTATCTTTGTATAACGAATTTTACGGAAAAGTAGATGTAAATCAATTATATCAGTTTGGTGGCACAATCGGATTAGGTATTTATAATGACCTATATCAAAACGGCTATATTGATGAAAATGGTAATATCCAAAATAAGTTTTTTGATTTAGAATGTGATTACACGCAACTTAATTTGTCGAATGAATTCATGCAGTATCAGAAAGAGATCTATGATATTGTGTGGAGTGAATGTGATCATGTTCTGGAAGACGGTATCAAATGGATAATGGACGTATTCGGGGATAAGCAAGAGGTAAAGAATGATGTTGTTACGAATACAATAGTTGAACAGATTAAAACGAAGTTCAATTCAGTATATCCAAATGATTTAGTTGGTTTTTGTTACAGTGGTGCTGGGGATCCTTACATTCAGGCTATAAACAAACAAGCATATAATGGTACATATCTTGATGTGGAATCAGTTATATTAGTGGGAACTCCAATGAAAATTGGTAATAACAAAAGACAAATAAACAATCCAAATGTTCACACAGTAGTGAATATTTATGGCGAAAAAGATTTCTTCAAACCGACAATACCGTCACCAAATCATTTTACAGGAAATACAAATGTTGCAAATATCTACAATTTTGAGATAATAGACGCTGGGCATGGAGATTATTTCTATGATCCGAAATATCCAAGTAATATTGATGCCTTTAAGCAAGCGGCTACCAAGTTTATTGCTAAGGTAACCGCCTTGTCTAGGGATATAACGAAATTGGAAAAATTTATTGAGGCCCAAAAGTTAGACGGGGCTATCGTTACAGATGGCAGTTTATTCCATGTCGATGTGGAAAGGGTAATATGTAATGAATAAGAAAAATATTTTAGCAGTTTTAATTGTAGTCATTATGTTTATAGTTTCGTTTATTGCTATTCGTTTTAAGAACACTCAAAAAGAAACTACCAAACAGAACAAGGTAATTTCCGTTGGTCTTGAGCCTTCTAAACAGGAATATTTTTCGAAGAAATTGTCTAATTCTTTCAGAGATGTTAGGTTGCTTGATGTGGGTGCTAAATTAATCGATCAGGGGAAGGTTGAAGAGGCGATAAAATATTTTAAGAATCTTATCGCAAAGGATAAAAGTTTTGGAATGAAAGGTTTGGCAAGGAACTATTTAGCTGATGCATATGAAAAAAATGGGGAATACACTAAGGCTTATCAAGTGCTGTATGAGAAATCCAAACAATTTAAAGTTCCAGTTACGAGTGAAGTGAGAGCGCCATATGAAGAAAGATTGAAATATCTAAAGTATGCTTCTGAAGGTGAATATGAGTTAGCAATAGAACATGCACAAATGGCTTTGGAAGCAAGCAAGAAAGATAATCCTAATCTTAAAACTATTCCAAAAGGATACCAACAACGCCTCAACGACCTCAAAGCATCAAAAGCGTATATTGAGAGTTTAAAAAATAATCACTAACCAACAGAAAGGAGAACAAATGAGAAAGTTATTGGTGCTGGCAACATGTTTAATGTTTGCGGGAACGGGAAATATTTTC
>JAHJGZ010000146.1 GCA_018823795.1 Candidatus Omnitrophota bacterium | reverse complement strand
CATCACGCCATCATCAGCGGCAACCACTAAAACAACAATATCTGTTACATTCGCACCACGTGCCCTCATAGCTGTAAAAGCTTCGTGGCCGGGAGTATCCAAAAAGGTGATTCTCCCTTTGGGCATTTTAACCTCATAAGCGCCAATATGCTGTGTAATTCCACCATGCTCAGATTCTGTCACACGAGAACGCCTGATATAATCCAGCAAAGATGTTTTTCCGTGATCAACATGGCCCATAAATGTCACAATCGGATAACGTGATTTTAATTTCGTTCCACGAGTAATTTCATGTGATTTTAAAACCTTTTCTTCCAAACTCGGCGGCTTCACTAAAAAATAGCCATAATCGCGTAAAATCTCAGATATGATTTCTTCTCCCAAGCTTTTGTTGATATTTACAAATAACTTAAATTTTTGCATCAAATATTTTACCATCCGGTAACCGTTCAAATTCTTTGTTTGTTTCAATTTCTCCTCGCGGGTCGCTTTTAAAAAGCTCAATAACATGATTTACTTTAACTACTATTCGTTCTTTATCTTCTTGTGTCATATGCTCCTGGTTTGCCAAAACAAAAGTTCCGGGCGATAGAATGAACATGAAAAGGCCGAGTGATATGACTATTTTGTATACGTGAGTAGGTACCATACAATTTCCCTTTCTCTATTGTGAGGCGCGAATGATTGCTTGAATCCTCTCTGTAATGTGGGAGAATTCACGCGCATAGATCAATTCTTTTTTAAAAACACTTGCACCGATAGCAATGGCAGAAGCGCCAGATGATAAAAACGTTTTAATGTTTTCTGTCGTGATGCCGCCGCAGGCAAGAAGTTCTATGTCGTTAAACGGTCCCTTTATTTCCTGGAAATAGCGCGGGCCAAAGAAACGGGCCGGAAATACTTTTACCATCGAAGCGCCACTATCCCATGCATTGAGTATCTCTTGTGGCGTTAAAGCGCCGGGAAATACTGGAATGGTATTATTGGTGCAATGTTTTATAACAGCAGGTATAAGTGTCGGACTGACAATAAAACTCGCGCCGGCATCAAGAGCAGCTCGCAAGGACTCGATATTGAGTACGGTTCCTGCACCGACGGTAAGTCGTTTTTGAGCAATTTTTACCGTCTTTCGAATTATATCCGAGGCATTCTTGGTATTCATAGTGATTTCAATGGTGCGCAGCCCTGCGTTAATAACAGCTTCAATAAGGGGTTCTACCGAATCTATTTCGATGCCTCGCAGTATACCCATTATCGGCTGTTGCTTAAAGTGATTAAGTTCCATAGCGCTTTTTCAATCGTCATTTTCAGTTGTTACCAAACTATCATAAAATTCGCGGTAGTTTTCCTTTTGGTCACTTTTTCGCAGGGCCATTGCCGCTCGAGGATGCTCGTTCATCATACCCGCTATTGCAAAAGGAATAATATATCCCCACTCTATCTTATTCCGTAGGGGGATAAACTCATTAGAAATTAAATCGAGGATAGGCCGTATATCAAATTTTGGATTTTTTAGAAATCCCATGAGTAATTCCAAAGGACAGTTCCCTGCTGCCCGTCCGATGCCGTACACGGTGGCATCTAAATAATTTGCATCATGGATAATAGCTTCAATGGTGTTACTAAAGGCGAGCTGCTGAGGATTATGACCATGAAATCCGACCTCTTTTGTTTTTATTATATTGGTAAACTTTTTAACTAAATATTCGGTTGTTTCTTGATACAGGGCACCAAAACTATCGACAATATATACAACATCAGCCTTACTTTCCTCCTCAATCTGATGCAAGGCCTCATCAAGTTCGGGGCCTTGATCTTTCGATATTGCCATAATATTGATCGCTGTCTCATACCCCTTTTGGTTAAAATGGTTAACCATGGATATTGCCTTATCGATGTCTTTTACGTACGAGGCAACGCGTATCATCTTTATGGGGCTTTTATTTGCCGGCTTTACATCATTTAGATTTACACGACCGATATCCACCATAACCGATAATTTTGTTTTTGACTCAATACCGTCGATAATTTTTTTAATATCATCATCATCGCAAAATTTCCATGCGCCGTATTCTTTTCGAGAAAATAATTCCGGAGAATTTTTATAGCCGATCTCCATATAATCAATCCCGGCAGCAGAGACCGCTTTGTATACTTCACGCACAAAACGGCTATCGAAATTGTGATTATTTATAAGCCCGCCATCGCGTATGGTGCAATCAAGCACTTTAATTTTTTCTCTAAACATAGCTCCTCCTTATTAAACGTATAATAACAGCTTAATTTAAATTAATCGCATATTGTTTCTTCGGACGTAGACAGTATACTTTATTGTTAATGTGAACGTCACGTGCGCGTGTGTTCCCTTTTTGGGGTGTCATACGTATACTCAAACGCTTTTTCGATACGGTGGCGGTAAACCATGCTTGCTTGAAACAAAAGGTAAGCGTAATCGATTGTAACTGTTTCGGTAGTTGTGGTGCTATAGTTATCCGGTCATTGATTATGTCAATGCCTGCAAATGCTCTCATGACCATATCGATGGAGCCGCCCATGACACCGGTATGAATTCCTTTGGGGGTTGTTCCTCCCTGCGTATCGGCAATATCAGATTTGAGTATTTCGATAAACCAATTCCATGATTCATGTGATTTTCTCAAGAGATGTGCAATGTAGCCATGTACCACTTTACTCAGCGTTGATCCATGTGAGGTGCGTTTGATGTAATACTCATAATTGTTTTTCATCAAATTTTTATGGCAGGGATAACCAAGCTCTTTTAAAAGAGCTCTAATTTCATTTAAGGGGAATAAATAAAACAACATAAGAAGGTCCGCTTGTTTTGCAACCTTGTATGCATCGGGTGTTTTTCCTTCTGCCTTCAATATTCTGTCCATACGAGCGATCTTTTTATATTTCTT
>JAHJGZ010000145.1 GCA_018823795.1 Candidatus Omnitrophota bacterium | reverse complement strand
TACCAATGAATACATCTGCATCACTTTGCGTGATGAGATTTTTTAGTAACTCAGGGGTACGATGTGCTGAAGCAACAGATAGTGTGTACGCGACGTTGAATTCGTCAAGTATTGCCTGTGCTTTTTCAGCTATTGGCATATCAGATTTTGAGCCCATAATAATATGGATTTTCATGGTATACAACCGGGGGAAAAGAACCACCTATATTTTAACTATTGCTATAGTTTTTCATTGATAAACGTGGGGGGTAAAATAATTATAGGGTTATGGTATGTTGCTGCTGCAAATTGATGGATAGGAATGAAGTTAGTTATTTGTGAGAAAAATATCGCTGCACGTCGTATTGCACAGATACTTTCAAAAGGAACTGCAAAAATGCAACGGATTAATACTATTCCTGTATATGAGTTTGAAAAAGATGGTGAAGCCTGGGCGATTATAGGGTTGAAAGGTCATATTTTGAACCTTGATTATCCAACAACTTATCGCCGGTGGGATACCACGCCCCCAAACGAGTTAATTACAGTGGAACCAGTAAAAAAAATTAGTGAAAAAGCGATTGCTTTGGCACTCAAAAAACTAGTTGCAGAAAATCCATTTATAATAATTGCGACTGATTTTGATCGAGAAGGAGAACTTATTGGTGTCGAAGCGATTAATCTAGCTCGTGAATACAACGCAGAATTAACTACTATAAAACGAACTCGTTTTAGTGCTATTACTGGATATGAAATACATGATGCGTTTGAAAAATTAGTACAAGTTGATTATAATCTGGCAAATGCAGGTGAAGCACGTCAAATCATAGATTTAGTATGGGGTGTTGTCCTTACCCGTTTCATTTCGCTTACTTCTCGGCGATTAGGAAATGAATTTCTTTCAATAGGGCGGGTGCAATCCCCAACTTTAGCCTTACTTGTTGAACGTGAAAAGGCGATAAAAAAATTTATTCCGGAACCTTATTGGAGAATCATTGCCCGCTTAAAAAAAGAAAAGAGTTTTGAAGCGGTACATTCTGAAGAACGTTTTTGGGATGAATCACAGGCCAAAAATATTTATGATCGTGTTCAAACAGCAAAACAAGCGCAGGTCATATCTATAACAGTTACCACCAATATTGAATATCCACCACCACCGTTTAACACCACGATGTTTCTTCAAGCTGCGTCTTCACAGGGATTATCTACTACTCGTGCTATGGAACTAGCTGAAAGTCTCTATATGGCGGGATTGATTTCGTATCCCCGGACAGATAATACCGTGTATCCCTCCTCATTGAACATCAAGGGAATATTGTTGAAATTAACCGAATCGTCGTTTGCTAAGGAAGTACATGAAGTTCTTCAAAACGGGAGAAAAAGTCCTACATGTGGTAAGAAAAAAACTACGGATCATCCGCCCACTCATCCAGTTGGGGCGCCAAAAAATAAGAAACTTTCAGGTGAACAATTAAAAATCTACGAATTAATTTGCCGCCGATTCCTTGCCACATTGGCAAAGGATGCTATATCGGAATCAACAAAGGCAGTCTTTGATATTAATAGAGAATCTTTTATTGCAACCGGTTACCAAATAAAAGAACAACATTGGCGAGCGATATATCCTTATTTTAGAGAAAAAACGAAAAGCATACCTACTCTTGTTCAAGGGGAACTTGTCAATATTAGTTCAATGAAATTAGAACATGACGAAACAAAGCCCCCAAAGCGATATTCACAGGGAGAATTGTTAGCTAAAATGGAGGGACTTTCACTCGGAACGAAATCCACTCGTCATGAAATAATTAGTAAGTTATATGCTCGCAAATATATCAGTGGGTCGCCTCCAATTCCTACCTCAACAGCAATAGCTGTAGTCGATGCATTGGCGGATTATGAGGTTGTTAAACCTCAGATGACCGCTACTCTCGAGGAGGATATGAATGCTATTGCTGAAGGAAAAAAGAGTTTAGAGGAAATCGTAGAAGAATCACGTCAAATGCTTCAATCTGTAATGCGGTCGTTAGAGGAAAATAAGGAATCTATTAAAACAAGTATCCAGAAAGCACATAGAGAACAAAATCATATGGGCACGTGTCCGCAATGTGGAGAAGATCTCATATTGCGTACCTCACGGCGTGGTAAACGATTTGTTGGATGCACCGGTTATCCAAATTGTACTAATACCTATCCTTTACCACAGCGAGGGGGTATTGATGTTACTGATAGGATATGTTCTGTATGTGGAACACCGATTATATTTGTGAAGCAACAGGGGAAAAAAAGATGGGAACTTTGTCTGAATCAGAAATGTTCTTCAAAAAAGAATAATTTTAAATCTTAATCCGCTGTGTTTGTTTCTTCGTCTTCTTTTTCATCGGGATCGTTTTCACCGTTTATTACCTTTGAAACCGATACGATTTTATCTCCTTTATTAAGTCGCATGATACGAACACCCATAGTATTTCTACCCTGTATTCGGATATCTTTAACTGGTATACGCATGGTCATCCCTTGTTCAGAGGTTAAAATCAAACTTTCTTCATCAGATACCTCAGATACAAAGATAACGGGACCATTT
>JAHJGZ010000144.1 GCA_018823795.1 Candidatus Omnitrophota bacterium | reverse complement strand
CTGGCTTGTTTCTGCTATGTTTGGCAGCGCCTTAACATTAGCAAGTTTTATGAAACTTGTGCATGCTATTTTTCTGGGGCAGCCATCCCATGAGCAATCCGTTGCGGTTGAAAAAAAGGGAGAAGTCGGACCAGCTCTGTGGTTTCCAACAGCAATTCTTGCGAGTCTGTGTATTATCTTCGGTGTCTTTGCACATCAAATTCCTCTAAAACTTTTTATCTTTCCCAGTATAAAAGTGCCCGTTGCATTTTTGGGCCTCTGGAATACTTCGTTGGCAACCTTTTTCATTTTTGCAGGCATACTTATCGGTCTCATAATCTATTTTCTTGGTACTATTGCGAAAGTGAGGGAAACAGAAGTTTTTGTGGGGGGGGAAAGCTTGGAGGAACAGCCCGATATGCGAATGTCGGGAACAGCATTTTATGATACTATTCAGGAGATAGGAATTTTGAAAGTAATATATAAACTAGCCGCAAGAAAAATGTTTGATATTTACGATGTTGGCGCACGCGTCACGTTTGGATTGAATAAGATTTTACGGTATATTCACAATGGCGTACTTTCTACTTACCTGGCATGGTGCCTTTTAGGTATGGGAATACTCTTTTATGTTTTATTCAGGTAATGCGATGATAGAGTTATATGTCTTATTACTCTTTATGATTGTTGGTGCAATAATCGCTATTGAAGTTAAAGACCTTCTTTCGTCTGTGATAGCGGTTGGTGCGGTTGGTTTAGGGCTTTCAATTGTTTTTTTGATATTAAAAGCACCTGATGTCGCTATTACACAGCTCGTTGTTGAAATATTATGTCTTATTATATTAATCCGGGCTACGCTCAAGAAAGACTTGCCTTTTTCAACGACGGGAAGATGGTTTTTCAATACGGCCATTACCGTTTGCTTTATTACAATATTTTTATTTGTGGCGATGAAAGCATTTACTGATTTGCCCGTATTTGGTTATCCTATTATGAAAGTTGCGCGACTGTATCTACACAAAGGACTTGTGCAGACAGGAGCGGTTAACCTTGTTTCAGCGGTCATGCTTGATTATCGAGCATATGACACCTTAGGCGAAGCAACGGTGCTATTTACTGCTGTCATTGGTGTCTTATCGATCGTGCGACGTACTGGCAGGAAAAAGCTTCATGAAAAAATAGAGGAAGAAAATGAGTAAAGAACATGCGAAAGGGATGTCTCTTATTGTAAAAACGATTACTCGTTTTACCGTAGGGCTCATATTGTTGTATGGTATTTATATCGTTTTGCATGGGCATGTATCACCGGGAGGCGGATTTGCCGGTGGGGTGATCATCGCACTTTCTTTTATTCATCTTATGCTTGCCTATGGTAAGGAGGTTGCATTGAAAAAAGTTTCGAAATCAATGACATCACTCTTTGAAAGTATCGGAGCGCTCTTATTTTTAAGCATAGCGCTGTTAGGTTTTACCGGCGGTTATTTCTTTTTAAATTTTATTGACAAAGGCAAGCCGTTCACCTTGTTTAGTGCAGGTATTATACCGCTCTGTAATATTGCGATTAGTCTTAAGGTGGGGGCAGGGCTTTTTGCAATCTTTATTGCATTGATTTTATTTGAATTAGATTCGGAGAAGAAAAAATGACGCTTTATTTATTATGTTTAGTGCTCTTTTGTGTCGGGCTGTATGGCATCGTACGGAAACGGAATATTATTAAAATTATTGTCGGCATTATCATTGCAGAATATGCGACGAACTTATTTTTTATACTTGTTGCATATCGCCTCAATTGTCGTGCGCCGATTTTATCGCCCGATACCGATATTACACACATGGTTGATCCTTTGCCCCATGCATTGGTTTTAACTGCGATTGTTATAGGCCTGGCCTCTACTGCGTTATTGGTTGCTATTGCAATGCGGATATATGAGAAGTATGGAACCTTTGATATTACTAAAATTAGGGAGTTGAGAGGATGATTACGGCTGCACACATAATACCATTGTACGTTGCAGTACCACTTACCGGAGCTTTTTTAATTGCGCTCAGTAGAGGAAAGATAAAGTGGTTACCTGATTTCTTTGGTGCTTTAATAACGTTTATATTATTATGTCTGTCTGTGTATGCGATTAAGTTAACCAACACCTATGGTATGCTTGTGTACAGCGTTGGTGGGTGGAAGCCTCCCGTCGGTATTGCACTGGTTATGGATAGTCTGACTATCTTTATGCTCGTTACCGTGAATCTTGTAGCGTTTTCGATCGCTCTGTATGCGATTAATTATATGGAAAAATTTACTTCTAAATGGAAATTTTATACGCTGTTTTTATTAATGTTAGCCGGTATGAATGGTGTCCTCATAACGGGTGACCTTTTCAACCTTTTTGTTTTTTTAGAAATTGCCTCCGTGGCAAGTTATGCTTTAGTTGCATTTGGAACCGAACGTCACGAACTTGAAGCGGCATTTAAATATGCGGTTATGAGTACCGTTGGTTCACTCTTTCTTCTCTTAGGTATTGTGTTTTTGTATAGTTTTACCTCTACATTAAATATGGCAGATATGGCACGCGAATTAGCCAGTCGTGGAGAACACGATATTATTATTATGGTAAGTATCCTCTTTATTATGGGATTTGGTCTTAAAGCTGCATTGGTGCCGTTTCATGCATGGTTGCCTGATGCACATCCATCCGCACCAGCACCAATATCAGCTATGCTGTCAGGCGTATTAATAAAATCATTGGGTGTGTATACCTTGTTTCGAATTTTTTACAATGTATTTGGGGTCAGTAGCAGCATTTCTTCTGTCTTTATGTTTTTAGGAGCACTATCTATGGTTGTCGGGGTATTCCTCGCTATTGGGCAGTGGGATTTTAAGCGACTCCTTGCGTATCATTCGATAAGTCAGATAGGGTACGTTGTTTTGGGAATAGGGCTTGGAACGCCGCTCGGAATAATCGGTGGATTATTCCATCTATTTAACCATTCCGTGTTTAAGTCACTTTTGTTTTTAAATTCAGGAGCAGTAGAGTATGCGACTGGTACGCGAGATTTGAAGCAGATGGGAGGATTGTCAGAAAAAATGCCGGTAACGTCTTCGACAAACTTAATCGCATCTATGTCTATTGCAGGTATTCCTCCTTTTAATGGATTTTGGAGCAAATTAATTATTATAATTGCAGCAGTTGAAGCGGGGCGTTATGGATATGCCTGTTGGGCTGTTTTGGCAAGTATAATGACGTTAGCATCGTTTATGAAAGTCATGAAATATGCGTATTACGGTAGTTTGAAAAAAAATTGGTTACGGATTAAAGAAGTGCCGTTTAGTATGAAACTTGCAATGATTCTACTCGCAATGGTATGCGTCGGCGGCGGGACATTACTTTTTACTAATATCTACGGGGCATTCCTTGAACCTGCGGCAAACGTTCTTGTAGAAGGTACTCATTACGCCAGTATGGTTTTTAAAAGTGTAGGATAGGTAAAATATGAAAAGTAAAATAATCTTATTTTTTGTTGCGCTCTTTGCATGGTGCCTTCTTACCTGGATACCGGATTATCCACATCTCGTAGTAGGGACTTTTGTCGCGTTTCTTGTTGCATGGATGACGGGGGATTTATTTATACAAAGACCACATATTCTCAAACATCCACATCGTTATTGGTATTTCTTTTTTTATTTTATTCCGGTATTCATATGGGAGTGTATGAAAGCTAATATAGATGTTGCCTGTCGTATTATACACCCACAGCTACCAATACATCCGGGCATTGTGAAGGTAAAGACGACATTACAATCAGATACCGCACTTACTTTTTTAGCTAATGCTATAACACTAACACCGGGAACTATGAGTGTTGATATTGATGCAGATAACGGGGTGTTGTATATACACTGGATCGATGTTAAAGCTAAAGATGTTAAAACAACGACAAAAATTATTGTGGAACGGTTTGAAAAAATACTTAAAAAGATTT
>JAHJGZ010000143.1 GCA_018823795.1 Candidatus Omnitrophota bacterium | reverse complement strand
TAATAACAGCCGTGGGTATATCCTCTAATATACTCTCCGGAATGTTAATAAAATACCCTATAAATTCTTCGGTCGTTTGGGGTATTAAGCAGTTTTGAATATTTGGATAAATCATATGTGGATCAACACATAGTATTTATTAATATAGAAGAACAAGAAAATTTGTGGTAAGATTAATAAAACCAGGAAGTAAGAAGGGGTACAACGAATGAAATATTCGCCATTGCGTGAATGAATTCCTAGTATAAATTTTTTAGTCTATGTGTTTCAAGCGATGGCTTATTTATTATGGAAATTATTTCTCTTGCCTGTGCGTATTCATCGCAAAAGCATATAGCAGTATTAGCAAAAGGAGGGATTGTGATCTATCCTTCTTCTAACTGCTATGGTATTTGCTGTGATATCTTCCATCAAAAAGCCGTTGATACTATAAGTGCGATAAAAAATCGTGACCGGACGAAACCGTATACAATCCTTGTCCGCGATAAAAAGCATTTTGCTGAGTATGGAAAATATAGCCAATGCATCGATTATTATTTGGGAAAACACCCTTCGTCATTATTCACGTTTGTTGTTCCAAGCTTATCAGCAGTACCACAATGTCTTAATGCCGGATGTGAAACGATAGGCATTATGGTAGCACGGGGAATAGAGCATACGTTGTTTTGTGCGTATCCGCATGCTTTGATTAATACAAGTGCGAACAGGTCTTCAATGCCTACTTGCTTTGACATTGCACATATAAGTGAGCAGCTAGGGGATAGCTTAGAATACGTAGATTTAGTTATTGACGGCGGTGTATTGATGCCCGCAGCATCGTCAACTATTATTAAGATTTGCGGGGACAAACATGAAGTTTTAAGGGGCAGTATACAATAGAGTCTTGAATGGTAAAGAGGCAGTATGTTTATAATAGCTGTGGATACATGTGCGTATACGACTGCATTTAGCGTATTTGATGCGGAAGCGCGTCAGGTTATGTACAGCAAAGTATTGGCTCATTCGGTTCCTTTTGAAAATTATGAAGCTGATTTAATTTTGCCTTGGCTGCATCGCAGGACATTGTCCCGATTTACAAGAGAATATAATTGGAAGTCGTTGGTCCCACATGCCAACCGGCCGGTTTATTGCGCGGTGAGTTCACCGTCCGGTTTGCAGAGGTCCGTGCGCTGCGGGGAGAAGTATTGTAATACTGTTTTGCAAAAATTTATTCCTGTTGATTCTGTTTTACCGATAGATCATGCTCTTGGGCATGTCGTTTCTGCTTTTATCGAACAGGAAGCTGCTGTTACTTTTCCGTTATTGGTCTTTTCGGCCTCTGCTGCTCATACCAGTGTTATATATTTCAGGACGATAGATGACAATGCCGTTTTGTTTGAAGGAGTTCCCTATTGCATGGTTCAGGGATCATCTGTGCCTTGCGGTTTAGGCAAGATTTATTATTTGGTTATCAAACGATTACTCCATAAATATGCTGGAGAGGCGGGCAAAAACGATTTTACGCATTTTGATGTATTGGTTTCCCATGGAATGCCGAAACATAAAAATGAGTTGTTAGGAAAAATAACGAGCCGTATGCGGTTTGATTGTTGCAGTTTTCTTTTATTAATAGAAGAGCTTCTGCATCGTGATTCTGTGGTAAAAAAAGAAGATGTTGCGTGCAGTTTTTATGAGGCTTTCGGGGATTTATGTATTAAGCATTTAGAAGGGTTCTTTACATTATATGATGTTGCGCAAATCCACCTGTGCGGCGGTATTGCAAATAACCGCTATATCGTAAAAGAGTTAGAAGAGCGGTTTAATAAAAAGGTGCTTATTCCCAAGCAGCAATATCGGCATGATAATGCTGCGATGATCGCTTACGCAGGTTATCTCACCATGAAACGAGGATTGCGGCTTCACATGAAAGAAGACGTAACCTATGAGCCTGCGTTTGATACTTTGTTAAAACGTGCTCGTAACGCATACTGCCGTGTCTTCGGCACATCAAAAAGAACAGGACTTTGTTAATTTTTAAGCCGTTTCTTAAATCTCTCTGCTTTATTGTATTCAGTTAATCATGATATGTTGGTAAATTTATATTATAATAAAAGTTTGTATAGAAAAATACCCCGTATGCTGATGTTGTGCTATTTTTTGCTTGTGGCGTAACGAATGCTACCATTACATGTTTGTTGCAGGAAGTGATTCGCTGGGCTGTTACGGGCTGGATATCGGAACCAATCTCGGAGAGTTGCTGTCGGTTATAAACACGATAAACGATGACACTCTCATTGGTCTTCGCGATATTGCTCCGGCTTCATTTCTTCGCTATTTTGAAGAGATAGATGTGTTATTATTGCAGAGCGTCTTTAGATAATCAAAAAATGGGGTTTCCTATTTCTTATCCCGAACCGCATGAGATGAAACTGCAATTGACCCCTGAATAAAGAGAATGTGGCTATGTCTATTAAGCGCAGCATTGTACAAGGAAGTGTATTAATAGGAACAACGCAGATAGTACAGTATTGCGCGCGTTTTATCACAGCGTTGTTTTTAGTACGGTATTTATTACCAGAAGATTTTGGATCAATGGCACTTATTTATTCAGTCTTTAGCTTTATCGATGCCCTAAAGATGGTTCCACTCAATAAAGTAATTATCCAAAAAAAGAATGTAGACGGCAATGCATATTCTACTGTCTTTTGGTTTAACTTGATAAAAGATATTATCGTTGGTGTTTTTCTTTTGGCGGCGGTGTCGTTTATGCCGTTTTCTTTGCCTGTTAAACAGGTGCTGTACTTATTTTCGCTCAAAATATTTTTTGATTCTTTTGCTTTTATGCCTATATGCATACTGGAGAAAAACCTTAAGTTTAAAAAAATGGCGATTATTTATTTGGGAGAAATAGTTATTTACGCTATAAGTGTTATACTTTGTGTTTATTGGGGATTAGGCATTGTATCGTTCGGCGTAGCCGTATTAATCCAATACATATTTCGCAGCTTGTTAAGTTTTCTTTTTAGTGAATGGTTCCCGCGGTTATTTATTTCTTTGAAGTCGGTAATGTCTTTTCGAGATTTTAGCTTATATTATTATTTTATGAGAATTTTAAAATATGGGCTTGAAAAGAGCGAATATTATTTTATCGCATTGCTGAGTACCCTTGGCAATGTGGGATTATTTTATATTGCAACCGAAATAACGAATATCGTCCTCAATCCATTCCATATAATCGCAGCACGTGCTTTGTACCCAGCTTTCAGCATCATCTCAAATGATGATAACGGACTGCGTAGATATTATCTCATTTGTTTGCAATATCTGCTGTGTGGATCTGTGGCTTTCTATGGATCACTAATTGTGCTTGCGCCCCGTTGTGCAGCATATTTTTTGACAGGTTTATGGCAGGAAATTATGATACCATTTCAAATACTCGCAGTCAGCGGTATAGCCAAACCAGTTTCTTTGTTGATTGAGGTGATGTTAATCGCTCGTGGTGATATCCGAGATATATTCCGGTGTAATTATTTTACCGCACTTATCAGGCTTATTCTGATTTGGCTTGGAATTAAAGGAGGGCTTATAGGAGTGGCAATCGCAATTTCTGTTTTCGAGGTATTATTCTGCTTTATACTGGTTTACTTTTCTTCGCATCGATTACACATTTCATTATCTGTTATTTTTATATACATAATGCGTCCTCTGTCTTTTATTTTGGCGGGAATTGGTTTATTGTTCATGTGTACATTTTTTTTACCGCAACATTTTTTGATAACATTCGGTCTTATTTTTATTGTTTTTGCAATATATGGGACAGCCGGATTTTACCAATTACGTAGTGCGGTGAGATATTTTTCATCAGATAAAACAGAATAAATAAATCATACATATTGATCTCAGCTAAAAAAAGACCTCTTTCGCCGTCATAAGCTACATCCACAATATAATGCTCTTCTTTTAAACCGCGTTCTATAAAATTCGCTATTTTCCTTTCGTCTTCCACTAATAATATTCTCATATTGGTAAATTAAATGAGCACATCATCCGCCTGAGGCGGATGATAAGTGCGAATTTATCCCGAGCGGCAGCGAGGGATCTTTGAGATTGCTTCGCTTCGCTCGCAATGACACAAAATAACAATGACACTCTTTGAAATTCCATACCATAAATCATACCGTCTCTATGTTAAAATTGTTTTTTATATTTTAAAAATACTTTGTCGT
>JAHJGZ010000142.1 GCA_018823795.1 Candidatus Omnitrophota bacterium | reverse complement strand
GGACAGTTTAAATTAAATACTGATGAAGTGCAAGCATTAAAGACTAAAGTAAGTGCACAAGAGGCAGTTATTGCAGATCTCAAGAAACAGGCAATAAAGCAGTTTGGTGACGATGTTAAAGATGCCTTGCAGCCGGTGGTTTTAGCTGAAGTAGCGGCACGAATAGATGATCTTGAGATGCGATATGAATTAGATGCTGATGAAGTGAAAACCTTACGTGATGCAGTGAGTACGCAGGAAGAAATTATTGAGGATGAAGAAGAAAGGCTTCGTCTGGAGGATGAAAAACGTCAAAAAGATGAATTAGTGAAACAAAAAGCGGAGAAGGAAGCAGCGAAAAAGGCGGCTGAAGAGAAGATTGCAGAAGAACAAGCGAAGAGAAAGCAAGTAGCAGAACAGATGGCAGCGTTGCAAAAGGAGATTGAGGAAGAAACGGCACGGCAGGCAATAGCAGCTATCAGAAAAGAAGTAGAAGATGCGATAGAGGCTGAGAATATAGATGATGCGAAGGCTGCACTCGAAAAATTTGCAGAGGTCGATGCAGATACAAGAGCGGTCGAGAAGGAATTACAGGATGCCATTGCCGCAAAGAAGCAGGTCATTGAACTACGGGATGCTGCAGAACTTGCACGACGTAATGCAGAGGAGAAAAAGCAGCAGGCAGTAGATGATTTTATAAAAGAGCTTGAAGGAACCCCACTTCTTCAAAAGAAAAAAATAAAAGAGATTGAAATTACACTTGTAGATAAGAAGCAGACGGTAGCGATTGCACCTACCTTCCTTATCAGTAAAGAGCAATTAGCAGAGCTTGATCAACGATACAGTGAAGTTGTTGCTCTTCTTGACCTTACCACAGATGAAGATAGACAGACATTAAACCGGCTGCGAGATTTATTGGCTCACAAGAAAGAACAGCGGGTCAATTATAAAGTCGGCCTCGCATTAAAGGCAAGTATTGTTCGACATATTGGGGATTGGACCAATGATTATATGAAGGATATGAGTGACCGTTTTATACAGATACAGCAAGAAAAACGTCTGAGTGACGGGGATGAAACATATCTCAAAAATGAAATAATAGATCGACTCAAACAAATAATAGAGCATGCCATCAATGGCGGTAATCCTGATCGTGCAACCGCTGCGTATGATGCACTGAAAACAATGCAACTTGGCAGATGGGAATTAACGAAGTTGTATGGAAGGCTTAAGACAACAGCAAAGAAAGTTGAGAAGGAAAAGAATCGTGCTATACAAGCCTTAGTTGCTCAGATATTGACCATAGATACACAAGACGCGTACCTAACAGTATTCGCACAGTTTGTTGAACTGCAGAAACAATTTAGTTGTACAAAAGACGAAGTTAAGAGCATACACGATCAACTCAAAGAACAACGGGGTACGCTTGAAGGGGTACGAGACGAAGAGCTCGTAAAATTAAGCGATCAAATTGCAAAAATTGAAACAATTCATGATTTTGATGCAGTCAATGAACAATTTATAGAGCATCACAGCATATTCCTTATTGAAGAGGAAACCGTTACGGCAATATGGGACTTGTTAGAGACCAAATATAATATGTTGCAACAAAAGAAGAAGACGGCAATTGCGGCATTTATTGAAGAACTTCAGCAGAAGTGGACCGTTAAAGAAGTAGCAGAAATGGGACGTACAAAACGGACTCTTGAAACTGAACACAAATTGACAGACGATGAATATCGCACTATCGATGCTGCAGTGTCAGATCAGAAAAAGCAGGCCGAAGAAATAGAAAAACATACCACTGCGGCAGAAAAGGCGCTTGCAGATGAAAATATAGCAGAGGCAAAAGTAGCAGTTGCACAATTTGCGACAGTAGACGTCGATACGTCTGATAGAGAAAATGCTCTCAATCAAGCAATAACAATAATCGAGACTGGACTGACAGAACGGGCAGAAAAAATAGAGACGTTGCTACAAGAAGCAGAGAAAGCGGTTGCGGATGAAAGAATCGATGATGCAAAAACTGCGGTTGCATCATTTGCCGAAATAATAGAGATCATGTCTGCATATACAAAAAATATACAAAAACCAGAAGCTCGTAAGGAAGAATTAGAAGAGCTCATTGCAGCGACAGAACGCAAGATACGCATACGGGAATTAACAGAAGAAGTACACGTTGCAATAGATGCTAAAAATATTTCTGGTGCAAAAGCAGCGGTTGCAAAATTTGTTGATGTCGATGAGGATACCAGCGCTATTGAAAAAGACCTGAACGAACAGATAACAAAAAAAGAGCGTACATTGCGGATTGAACGGCTTAATACGGATGCACGAGAAGCACTCACAACTAAAGATGTCGAAAGAGCAAAAGCAGTTGCGGCAGAGCTGAGTGCCCTTGACGAAGATACCACCATTCTTGAACAAGATATAGCAGCAGAAGAACGCACAATAGAGATAAAGCAATTGACGAAGCAAGCTGAAGCAGCGATCGATGCGGGAAGAATAGATGATGCAAAAGCAGCGGTTGAATCTATTTCACGCGTGGATGCAAATACACACGATGTGGAAGAACGTTTAAATGATGCGATTGTGATAAAGGCGCGTGAAATACAGATTCGTGACTTAACACAAGAAATACGAGATAAAATACTTGCTGAGGAGATAATTCAAGCAACTGCGTTGATTGCAGGATTTGCTGATATTGACGAGGATACGGGTGACGTAGAAGGACGCTTGCGACAAGCCATAGCAGCAAAGGAGCAGGAGATCTCACGACGTAAAGAAAGAATTCAGCAACTCATACAAATAGCAGAAGAGGCAATTGAAGCTGAAAACATAGAAGCGGCAAAAGCAACGGTTTCAGAACTTGCTGATATTAAAGAAGATACAGATATTCACGAAGCGAAATTAAATAAAGATATAGAAGACAAGGCGCGTGCAATACGCATTCGGCAGTTCATGAAAGAGGCAGAAGAGGCAATCGCCGCTGAAGAAATAGATGCTGCAAAAGCAGCAGTGAGGAAAATAGCTGTTGAAGATGAAGATATTAGCGAGTTTGAAGAACAGATAGCAGCGAAGGAGCGTGAAATACGCATTCGTGAGTTAACACAAGAGGCAGAAGAGGCGATAGCAGATGGGGAAATAGATGATGCAAAAGCAGCAGTTGCACAATTTGCAAATGTAGACGAAGATACGAGCGCTATCGAGAACGATTTCAACGAACAGATAGCAATAAAAGAGCGCGCCATACTGATTGCGCAATTATTACAAAAGGCAAACGATGCAATAGAAGATGAAGATATAGCGGGAGCTCAAACAGCGGTTGCAGAACTTGCAGGAGTGGATACAGATACAAGTCCTGAGGAGACAATATTAAATCAGCTCATAAGAGAAACACAACATACGATAACAATTCGTCAGTTGATACACAAGGCAAGAGATGCAATAGAAAATGAAGATATTTCTGGCGCAAAAGCTACTGTTGAAGCGCTGAGCAAGGTAGATAAAGATACGAGTGCGATTGAAGCAGAAATAGTTCAGACAATCGAAACTAAAGAGCGTGAAATTGCACAACGTGCAGACAGAATAAAGGAACTGACAAGTACTGTAGAGGTGGCAATTAAGGATGAAGATATAGCTGGAGCAGAGGCGGCAGTTACGGCACTTCGTGCAATCGAGGAAGATACACGTACTCTTGAGGCCAGTTTAAATCAAAAGATAGCAATAAAGAAAGCTGAACTGGGGAGACGTGCCAACAGGATAACAGAACTTATACAAAGGGCAGAGGAGGCAATTGATAACAAACAATTTGATGAAGCACGAGCAGTAGTAGCGGCATTTGCTGATATTGATGCCGATACGACTAGCATAGAAAAACGATTAGGCCAGGAAATAGAGGAGAAGGCGCGTACGCTACGCATTCAGGAATTAATGCAAAAAACAGAACGTGCGATTGCGGATGAAAAAATAGATGATGCAAAAGCGATAGTAGCAAAATTTGCTTCTGTTGATGAGGATACCAGCGATGTCGAAGCAGAATTAACTCAGGCAATCGAAGCAAAAGAACGTGAAATGCGAATTCGACAGTTCACGAAGGAGGCAGAAGAGGCGATTGCTGCTGAAGAAATAGATGTGGCAAAAGCGGCGGTTGAAGCAATAGCTGCTGAAGATGAAGAAACAAGTGAGCTTGAAGGAAAAATAAAGATTAAAGAGCGTGAGATACGTATACGGGAGTTCACGAAGGAGGCAGAAGAAGCAATTGCAGCGGAAAGAATAGATACGGCAAAGGAGGCCATTAAGAAAATAGTTGCTGAAGATGAAGATACCAGTGAGCTTGAGGGAGAAGTAAAAGCGAAAGAGCGTGAGATTGCGATTTGGGAATTAACACAAGAAGCAGAAGTTGCCATTGTCAATGAAAGAATAAATGATGCGCGAACAATAGTAGCGAAATTTGCTCAGGTGGCTGAGGATACCAGTGTAGTTGAGACGGCATTAAATAAAAAGATAGCGGAAAAAGCGCGCCAAATACGGATTCGAGAGTTAACAAGAAAAGCGAATGAAGCAATCGCAGCGGAAAGAATAGAAGCGGCAAACGAGGCCGTTACAGCAATCGCGGCTGAAGATGAAGATGCGAGTGAGCTTGAAGGGAAAATAAAGGCGAAAGAGCGTGAGATACGTATACGGGAGTTTACGAAAGAGGCAGAAGAGGCAATTGCCGCTGAAGAAATAGATGCGGCAAAAGAGACTGTTCGAAAAATCGCTGCTGAAGATGAAGAGACAAGTGAGCTTGATGAAAAAATAAAAGCCAAAGAGCGTGAAATACGCATTCGTGAGTTAACACAAAAGGCAGAAGAGGCGATAGAAAATGAAAGAATAGCTGATGCAAAAGCAGCGGTTGTAGCACTTAGTAATGTGGGTGAGAATACACGCGCACTAGAAAATCAACTCTATCAAGCAATTGAAGAAACAGAGCAGATCATTTCAGAACGTGCCGCAAAGATACAGAAATTTATAACACAAGCGGAGACAGCGATCAAAACAGAAGATATGCGAGCCGCAAAAGAGGCGGTCGAGGCACTTGGTGGTGTCGATGCAGATACGCGCACAGAAGAGCTCCGTTTAAATCATGCAATATCGGATAAAAGAATAGAAATCAATAAACGTGCACAGAGAGTTAAAAAACTTGTGAGTGAAACATGGGAGGCGATTCACGATGAAAGAATCGATGATGCAAAAGCAGCGGTTGCCGCACTTGGTGAAATACAAGAAGACACCAAAGAGGTTGAGGCGGAATTAAATCAAGCGATTGTAAAGCAAGAACGCCAAATGCAGATTCGAGCGTTGACGCAGGGGACAAATCAAGCGATCGAAGATGAAAGAATCGATGCGGCAAAAGCAGCGGTTGCGAAATTTGCTGATGTTGATGAGGATACGAGTGACGTTGAGGCAGCATTAAATCAAAAGATAGCAGCAAAAGAGCGTGCAATACGAATTCGACAGTTTACGAAGGAAGCAGAAGAGGCAATTGCCGCTGAAGAAATAGGTGCGGCAAAAGAGGCTGTTAAGAAAATAGCTTCTGAGGATGAAAATACAGGTGATCTTGAGGATGCAATAGCCGCAAAAGAGCGTGAGATACGTATACGGGAGTTCACGAAGGAGGCAGAAGAGGCAATTGCCTATTCAGATACAGATGGAGCTAAGGCAGCGGTTGCAGAAATTGCAGGGATTGATGGAGACACAACGGCTATCGAAAAGGATTTAAATGATCAGATCGCTGCAATAGAGCGAAGAGAACGGATTAGGACATTCATACAAGAGGCAGAGGAAGCGATTGCAGCTAAAAATACAGAGAAGGCAAAGGAGATCGTTTTATTGATTGCTAAAGAGGACGAAGATACAAGTGCTCATGAAACGAGATTAAATGATGCTATAGAAACGAAAGAGCGTGAAATACGCATTCGACAGTTTACGGAAGAGGCAGAAGAGGCCACTGCAGCTGAAAGAATAGCTGATGCAAAAGAGGCGGTTAAGAAAATCGTAGCTGAGGAGGAAGATACAGAAGGTCTTGAAGACCGATTGAATATGAAAATAGAAGAGAAGGAACGTGAAATACGTGTTCGTGAGTTAACACAGCAGGCGGAGCAAGAGATAGCAGATGAAGAAATAGATGCTGCAAAAGCAACCGTTGAAAAAATCGCTGATGAATATGAAGATACGAGCGTTCTTGAAGAAAAAATAAAAACGAAAGAACGTGAAATACGGATTCGGCAGTTAATAAAACAGGCGGAGGAAGAGATAGCAGATAAAAAAATAGATGATGCACAAGCAACAGTCGCAAACATTGCAAAGGTAAAGGAAGATACGAGTGAAGTCGAAACACGCCTCCATGAAACAATAGCAGTCACCATGGTCGGCATCTTGACGCCGCAGATTATGGTTGCAATGAGTGAGGAGGAATTAACAGCTTTGGAAGCACGCTTACCAGACTATATGTTTGACTCTGATGCCTTCGACGATTTAACAAAGCGAATAAACAAGAGAAAAACCGCTCTTGAGACTGGCAAAAAATTTATCGATGCGATAATGACCGGTTTGGCTGTCAGCCCCATTACGATCGATACCGCAACAATGGTACGTAATGCACGACATGAACTATCCATACGAAGGGTACCCGTAAAAGAGAACGTGGAGACTCGTATTCAAGAGGTATTGAAAAAATTTAAAGAGGCTGAAGGGTATTTTCATCATATCAATAATGCGTTAGATGTGTTGGAAGAGGAACCACTGACTGAAGCAGCCGTTACCGCCGCAGAAAGGGTACGTTCTGCAAGAGGAAGGATAACAGCACTAAACGTAGAATTACCGTCCCCCATGATAGAGCAGATCGATCTTCTCGTTCAGATATATGAGAGTACGATAAATGATACGGTAAAAGCTACGCCGATTACGGAAGGGGCGGTTGTAAAAGTAGAAAAGTTATTTGTATTATTAAAACTCCTCATACCTGCAGAGAAGCTGCAGCCAGGAATGAAAGAGAATATAGAGAATTTGCGCGCTACGTTGGATGAAGGGCTTGCACGTATTCGTCAGATCTATGAACGATTAGAAGAGGTAGAAAAAGAGATTGCCGTAGACCTTGTCACTATCATAGAAACATTACTGAAACAAGTTCAAGCCCGATCAGTCGAGCGGCCGAATGGTATGGATGATGTGGTCAAGCTACTACGTAAGATCTTAACAGAAGGTCAAACACGTATTGAACAGATTAATACATTATTAGAAAAGGCCAATACAGAGATTACTGAAGAACTCGTGGAAGAGGCTGAAACGTTACTGAGCGAAGTACAAGAACGTAAAGTCGTACGACCATACCTTCCCGTTGACCGACCGACTACACATATGGATAAAGCGGTTGAAGAACTCCGTACTACCTTAACAGCAGGGAAAACACTTATTGATCAGGTGAAAACACAATTAGAAAAGGGGAAGGAAGAGATTAATCGTTTACTGGTTGAAGAGGCTGAACGGTTACTCGCAGAAGTGCAGGCCCTTAAAGTCGCACGGCCAGATGGTATGGATGCCGATGTTGCAGATCTCCGTGCTACCTTTGACGATGGGCAGCAACGTATTACTCAAATAAATACATTATTAGACCAGGCAAAGGAGGAGATTACACCGGCATTGGTAGAAGATGCAGAGAGATTACTTGAGGAAGTTCAGAACCTCTTAGTCGAGCGGCCGAATGGCATGGATGATGCAGTTAAGCAATTACGCCAGACGTTAACAGAAGGTCAAACACGGATTGAGCAGATCAACATCGTATTAGAAAAGGCCAATACGGAAATTACTGAAGCATTGGTTGAAGAGGTTGAAGCGTTACTTGCTGAAGTACAAGCGCGCAAAGTCGTACGGCCGGATGGTATGGATGATGCGGTCAAGCAATTGCGCCAGACCTTAACAGAAGGTCAAATACGCATTAAGCAAATTAATACCTTGTTAGAAAAGGCCAATACGGAAATTACTGAAGCATTGGTTGAGGAGGTTGAAGCGTTACTTGCTGAAATACAAGACCGCAAAGTAATACGGCAGGATGGTATGGATGATGCGGTCAAGCAATTGCGCCAGACCTTAACAGAAGGTCAAACACGCATTAAGCAAATTAATACCTTGTTAGAAAAGGCCAATACGGAAATTACTGAAGCATTGGTTGAGGAGGCTGAGAAGTTACTTGCTGAAATACAAGACCGCAAAGTAATACGGCCGGATGGTATAGATGATGCGGTCAAGCAATTGCGCCAGACCTTAACAGAAGGTCAAATACGGATTGAGCAGATCAACATCGTATTAGAAAAGGCCAATACGGAAATTACTGAAGCATTGGTTGAGGAGGCTGAGAAGTTACTTGCTGAAGTGAAAGAGCGCAAAGTCGTACGGCCGGCAGGAATGGATAAGTCTGTTAAAAACCTTCGCAGGATATTTACTGCGGGGGAAAAACATATCGAGCGGATTTATAAACTGTTAGATCAGAGGAAGAAAAAAATTACCCCAGAACTTGTAGCAACGGCTGAAAAGGTATTGGAAGAAGTAAAAGAACGTAAAGTCGTACGGCCTATCGGTATGGATGAGGCGGTTGCGAAGCTCCGTTCTATCTACACAGAAGCAGAAGGACATATCGATACTATTTGGATACAACTTGCAACGATAAGTGATGAATCAGACGGTGAGATTAAAGCTGCAGAAGAAGCCATAGCAGCCCTTAAGGTTGTATTACCAAAACGATTACCAGCAGCAACGGCCGATTATCGCGCAACCCTGCAGACCGTAAAGGAAACGTTATTAACAAGATTGAATGCCTATGTTGAGCAAGTCTCCATTAAAAAAAGACATAATAAAAATGCTATTAGGTGGATGAGTGAATTAGACGAGGTCAGTCCAGAGACAGCAGATCAGTTTAGAGCCTTACCGACAGTGAAGGAAAAGATTAAGGTCTGTGAAATTAAGATAGACAGTCTTTCTAAAGGGATGAAGCTGGAAAGAAATCTGATCGGTATGGTTGTTGCACAATATACATTAGTAATTCTCGGTGCGGATGATGAGATAGGTCAACGTGTCACGCAAAAAATTGAAGTATATCAAAACGCACTCCAAACAATTATTGACGATCATAAAGGGAAAATTTTCGAAATCGTTGAACAAGAAAAGATTACCGAAGATGACCTTGATATGCTCACTAAAACATTTGGCAAATTGGAGAAAGTAAGCCCGCGAACAGCAGAAGAGATTAACCCCGCTTACACAGAGACAATCGACACCTTTGAAAAAGAACGGGATACCTTAATTCGAGATATTAATAATTTATTAGAACGGGTGCTTGCATTCGATGAAAAAGATGAAAAAGATAAAATTACCCAACTTAATGAAGCATGGGGAAAAGTTGGTGAGTTGGAAACGTATTCGTTTAGTCAGACTATAACTTTGCGCAGTCAGGTAGATAATTGTGAATGTGCTTTTAAAAGAGAAATACAAAAGTATATTCAGGGGATCGCAGAGTATATACAAAAAGATAAACCACAAGCGAGTGATATTGCTTCTGCTGAGGCCCTTGTACCAGCATTGCGTATTCTGAGTCAGGAGGAGGCGCAGACGATGCAGGAGGCTATACGAGAGGTGGAAGAAAACCGTAACCAGGCAATACAAAATGAAATCGACATCTTTGAACAGGCGCAAGATCCTCTGTCAGTGAGCAATCTGATACGAGCCTATCACGCGGGTGAAGAGTTAGAAACATGGGGGATTGATTATACGGACAAGATCGAACAATATAGCAATACCCTTTTTGATGAAATGAGAGAAATATATGAACAAATAGAGACACTGTTGCGTGGGCAGACCATACAGATTGGTGAACGAACATGGGAAGGTGTGGTAAACGAGGCTGATGTTGCACGGGTAGAATCATTCATGAAACAGTTAGCCGCACTTGACGTTAACCTCATAGCAAAATTGAAAGATCTCGTGTTAAACGATATTTCGTTTGAGGCGGATCCAATGCCTGATTTAGGAGATAGACTATCTGCAGTACAAACAACGCTTGAAAATGTCGTAACCGTTCTTGTAGCAGATATTGATGGCTTACTGCCTGAGGAAAAAGTGGACGTAGACGTATTTTTACCGCCGGATATAAAAGAGGCAGCCAATAGGATACAGTTACTCAGATCGCTGAGAAATAAGGCAGTACCACCCTATCAACAGAGATTGAATAAAGCACGGTTAACACGTGCCTCGGCCATAGAGGAGACGATAAATGTACTCAACAATGCAATTACGCCAGGCATTGCACGAGTTCCAAAAGTAGACAAATTAGCAGATGCAACACAGGCGATGAAACAGTTGGTGGCATGGCAGGTGAACAGTGACGATGATAATATCAACGTAGAAGTCTTAGAAACTAACCGAGCACAGTATCGAGATGAACTCGCTGCTGAGATCAGCAGAATTAGCAAAAACATTGATGATACATTACGAGGAAGCACCAAATATGTTGCAGAGAAAACATTCGAAGGGGTTTTGGAAGAGAAGGATATTGAGGATTTAGAGAAATTTATCAATGAATTAACAGCACTCGGAATCGATGCCATTGATACGGTAAAAGAAGAGATTCCATTTGATGAAGCAAAAGTGCCGAGTAATCTTGCGTTGATCATACAAGAGAAACAAGAACTGCTCAACACCGTCAATGATCTCAGAGGGGGTGTCACCCGTACGCAGAGAGTACAACGTCGAAAGAAAGCAATTCTTGAAGCCCTTTTCGCAGACAGAATAGATGACGTTACATCTGAATTACAACGGTTAGAGTCTATTGGCGCAACGATAGCAGATTTAAGTCTTGATCCTGAAAGTCGGGAAGCACAGCAACTCGTAGCAATAAAAGCTGACATAGCAAAGACCAAAGCAGACGCAGAGGTCAAGACGAAGACTGATGACAAAGCGAAGAAGAAGGCAGAAGCAGATGCACGAGCGAAGGCGATCGATGAATTTATAGACCAGATTAGAAAGGCACTCGATGTTAAAAAAGATACCGATGCGGCACGTGATATTTTATTGGATTTAGTATTGGCATTTCCTGACTACGATAGATCTGCACTCGTAGCCGAGATCGCAGCAGCTAAGATAACAATAGAAGCAGAAAAAGAAAAGGCACTCACAGCTAAAGTTATAGAAGAAATGAGACAAAAGGCAGAAGCAGATGCCAGAGTAAAAGTAGCAGCAGAAGTTTTAGAACGGTTATTGCAAAAGATTCCATTTGACACAGAAGACGAGAAAGATGAATACCGAATATTTAGAGACATTGCACCGCATACGAATCTGCCTCTATTGGCCAAGACTATTGATAAAGAAAATATCGAGAAGCTATTATTTGTCAATTATTTATTCAATAAAATTGTCAATGGTGATGGTATGTTTGAAGAGATTCGCTTTGTCTATAGTGAGGGGGATAAATTTCAAGATCTCAATGATATCCTGAGTAAAAAGGAAAATAGTTTTGAACAGATCAAGGGGAAAAGCACATCAAAGGGGGTACTTAGGAACCTTGAAAATGAATTACCGTTTGCCTTTTTACTGGATGCATTTAGATATACTATGAACAAACTCGAGGGTGATAAAACAATGCTTCTTATCGAAATGCCGCCTGAGTTGACCTCTGAGCGGCGGGGAAAGATACCTGAGGAAAAACTTCGGACTTTTGAAGCGGATACGCCAGTACCAGACAAAGAGAAATCAATGCCTGTTGAGGAAATTACGATTGAAGGAGTTTCTTCATTGAACGATGCAACAATACAAGCGCTTATTGCAGTATTTGATAATCAAACCAGTGATATTAAGAAAGATGCAAAAAAAGTTGGGAAATTTTTAAAGAAATTCCGCAACGAATTTCAGGGGGCATCGTTCGTGTTTGGGTACCTTACCCCTGAGAATCTCCAGGAACTGACGAACGATGATCAAAAGAAGATTGAAAATCTTGCAAAACTCATATATATCATCTATCAGTTTTATGAACAGATTAATAAAACGAGGAAAAAACTTGATTTTACAGATGCGGTCGCAGGCATCGTCTTTAGTGATGCTCCACACACTGAGATGAAAACGCCGGTGAAACTGTACAGTATTGTTGAGACGATCGGTCTTGGTTTCATCAAAACAACGGTTGGCTATAGTAAATGGATAGGGGAAGATTTGAAAAAAGGTCATCCAGTTGCTGATTTGATCAACAGTTTTCCATCTATACGCTATGACATAAAAACGAAGATGCTCAAGATCAATATGAATGACCTTCATGCCCCCGTAGATATGGGCGAACCAGATGGACCACTCGAAGGACAGTTTTCATCGATACGGACTACTGATACCGAGGAGCAAGTAACCGTTGCGAATTTTTATCGTGGTAACGACGGAAAATTTCGAATGATTGGTAAAACAAAACTTTCTGAAAGGGAACAGGTATTAATCGGACAAGATATTGAGGCCTCTATAAAACGTATAATTACATACGGTTGGTTTACTCAAGAGATGATGGATAGAATCCTGAGTGAGGAGGAACAGATAGGTATCTTTCTTGGAGGCGGTGTTTTTGGTGAATATGATGAAAAGATTAATTTGAGTATGACCGCCTTTTCAAAAATGCAGACTCACGAAGATGGGCAATTGACGATTGGTAAAGATGGACGTATTGGATTGACGCCGCTTGCAGAACGTGCCTCAGATGAAGAACTAACCTTGCTCGATCAACGTATCTTTGATATGCAACTCGCACATGAAATTGATGAAAAACTGAGCCATCAATTTTCAGGCGCAAAACATGAACGATTACGTCATGCAGTATGTGTTACTCGTGAAATAGAACGGTTTTTAGCCTTTGATAACCTGCGTGATAAAGAATTAAAACCATTCCTTTCATTTTTCGAAGGACGCAATGGAAAGAATCTCCAATCTATTGCTGATGTGTATGCAGAAACAGTGAAAAAAAGAAAAGATATTGATGATGTTGGTTACTATTTTCATGCTATTGTGCCTATATTAAATCTAAAACGTACCAGAAAACTTGTTGGTATTATGACACGTGATAAGCAGGATGAACTCGACCTTCCTATTGTTCAATTAATAAAGAATTTTGTTGATGCAGAAAGACCGGTGAGGAAAGAGGGTGCTGCTATTACTACCGATCAAATCGAAGGGGCGTATAAAGAATTTATTACGCAACTAGAATTATACGATATCATTGCATTACGCACCCAGAAAAGAGAACTCACGAATGATGAAAAAGAGCGTATTAAAAGATTTGTTGTAAAATCTATTACTGGTGAAAAAGATGATTTTAGACAATTACGTGCACTCTTACGCGGCGAAGGGAAAGATTCGATTTTTGAGTCCCTTTCTCCTGATAACCCAAAGAAAGCATTTGATTTACGAAAACATTTTCCGGTGTTCGAAATTTTAGCGTCGATTCTTAAGGGTGAAATCAATGGTACGATGAGAATTACCCAAGAAGACCACACGCTGTTTGGGTTGAAATATTCTGAGTTATTATTGGAAAACAGTGAAGAGGCTGACGCGGAATTTATTCTCATGCATGATAATAAAAACTTACCAATAACGTCTTCAAGTCTTAACAAAATCAGACGACGACATGAAACAGCTAAAAGGGCGTATGTCGGCTTTGCTGAAGCGTTACAGCTTGCCTTTTTACTGCATGATATTGGTATTAGTGTCTCACTTGCTGGTCATGAGGAAGTAGCGGAGGAGATTTCAGAAAAAATGCTGACAAAATTTGGTTTGGACAGTGTTGTGAAGGAAAAAGCGTTATGGTTTATTCGCCATCATGTTGACTTAGGAATCTTAAAGTTACGGGAATTGTCTCCACAAAAATTTATGGCTATCCTCGATAAAGGTGTTGATGATTTGCGTCAAAGGAAAGTGTATACAGACAGTGTATCTTCGTATGATATCAAACAGGAATTATTGGCAGGGTTGGTTTTATTTGCGTTCATCGATATGCGCAGTTCCCAGTATTATTTTCAGCTTAATGACGCCTATATTGATGTACTCTTAGAATTCGCTCAATTACCGCTTGTTGAGGATAAACAGGATGATTGGGATGTGCAACGTATTGAGTATTGGAAGGAGTGGGAGAAGGATAAGGATGAACGGCAGAAGGGGCTCAATCCCAGTATCGTACGCGCTGCTGTTTATGAACGGTTTATCAACGACTATAACATTTCCAGAATAGAGGTTGATGCGTTTTTAGATACTTTACGGAATGTCGATGAATTTCGATATATTATTAGTATTTTACGTCATCTCGGAATGTTGAATGAGGATAATTATTACAAGTTCCTCTTTTTCCTCATGCAAATTGTGAGAGTGTATCAGGAAAAAGGTTTACGTATCAATAAACTACAATTTACCTCACCAAGTTTTGATGCTCAGAGGGTTGCTGGTAAACTAAATGCGATCTTAAATATTATTGATATTGAACAATTACAACTTGAGAATATTAAACGCAAGATAAAACCTGAAGCGAAGGAACAGGAACTCTTTACGTTGCCACTATCGTTCGAAATGGAGCCAGCAGAAGATGGAGGAAGCAGGGGGATATTAACCGTTCATACGCATGATTGGATTAATCGAGCGGTATTAGAGTCTGATGTTATAAAGGTGTTGTTCGATACCATGCAGAAAGATACAGAATCCTTTGCTGCTTTTGCCGGATGTGGATTTTTTGGAACGATTAGTTTCGATTGGTTTCGACAATGGTTTGAGAAAATTGCCGAAACACGCCGGCAGGCTGAGATGGAAAGAAGAAGACAGATTCGAGAAATGGTCGCAGCACAAGAGGAGGAAAAGAAGAAACAAGAAGCACTTGAAAAACAGGTGAACGCATATTTTAATAAGTTTTACACCCTTGTCGACTTTGACAGTGTTCGTAATAGTGATGCTGCGATGACCGATGGTACCTGGGATATGAAAACGATCGAATTAAGTTCGGCAAACCTTGCGTTCCTTGCACAATGTAACCGAATAAAAGAAATTATTAAGAGTGACCATAATGAGCGTGATTCACAGGTTGTTGTTTTTTCAAATAAATATTCCCGTGAAGAAATTGTTGACTATGTGAAAGCGATTGAAGCAAAAGCAACAGGACGTGACATAGATGCGATCGAGATTGGTGATTCCTTTGAGGTATATGCTGAGGATGGAGATATGAATACGTTTGCACAGAACTTGAGTACAGAAATGGAACAACAGTATTTTAAGATTCAAAAAGAGCATATGGATATTATTACGCAACTTGAACTTTTTAAGAACAGAGTGGTTCTTATCGCACAATATGACGAAGATGCTGAAGGACGTATAAGTGACGATAGCCGTATCGTTCGTGATGTACTTGGTATTCAGTATGCGGTTGAAAGTCCTGATGAAGCGTTACCGGTGCTCAGTAATTTCAATTATGATCTTTCTAAAGATGATAATACTGTTACGGTCAATGCTATCAATCAACTCAATGCTTCGGTTTTCCATCAGGCGGGAAGAGTGTGGAAAAATATATTTAGTGGCCTCGAGGGTGAGGAAGCAAACATTACTGATATTGCTTTTGATGATACATCGATTAATCAAGTCTATTCACTTGATGAGTGGAAAGAATTTAAAAAAGCGCTCGAAGAAAATAAACGTTATAACGAAACAATCAAGATAGCCGCGTAAAAAAACTGTGGGGATGCGGAAGGCCGCATCTCCACAGTATAAAAAAACTGACAGTGGGTAGAAAAAAATAAATTCTGTCAAATGGGGTAAATCTGGAGAAATCCAGTGACACAAGGCTATAGGGTCTACAAGCACTCATGGAAAGAGGATAGTATTTTTACAGAGGAACGTTCGAGGACTTGCGACAGCCAGCCGCATTACTAATGTTGCTGGCTGCATTATTTTTTGCAATAACACTGGTAGGTAGGTATATGAAAATCGGAAAAACACTACGAATTATAGCATGTTTCACATGCACCGTTTTTATGTTTACGACTGTTGCACAATCTGCACCGATTGTACCGCAGCATGCTACCGCTGTGTCTACTGAGAATGCACGTGACCTTGCACCGCGACCGCTTTCTGAAGTCATTGCCAGTCTTAATAAAATTATTACTCAAGCCGACGATTCCCAAAAAGCTGCTTCAATGGCTTTAGGTTTCTTAGAGAAGGATGCGTCAGGTCACAGTATTCGTACACAGCACCTTGAACAGCAGGGAATACCGCAGGACGACGATCTGTACGAGGAAAAGATTCACCAACACGACGATTATACGTTAGAAGCAAAATTGACCACGGAGGCATATGAGGCGGCACTCTCAGCAAGTAAAGATATACTAGACTATTTACCTGTTATTGATGATATGAGTGATGATACGTATGATGCAATGATTATTTTTGGCAGCGGGGATATGCAGGTTCCTATTGCTGCTGCTCAATTGTATCGAGAGCATAAGAAGAACATTAAAAGGTTAATCATTGTAGGAGGTGGCAGAGGAGAGGAAACAGAAGCAGTGGTCTATCGGCGTATTATGATAGAGCAGGGGGTTGCGGCCCAAGATATTATTATACCGAAAGAGGAAGAAAAGGTAAAAACGGGGTCTACAGACTTTAAAAAAAATTTTCAGTACTTGAAAAATGAGCTGAAGCGGCGCGATATCCCTCTTGATGAACTGAAAAAAGTAATCGTTGTTCAAAATCCTTTTGTTATTCGACGTGCAAAAATTATAACGCGGGCCTCTATGCCGAAAACAGAGAAATGTATTCGTTTTACTTACGCTCCTTCGTTTGAAGAAGTGTCAAAAAGTGAACGGTTTCTTTTTGAAATAGCGTGGCAAATGAAAAATTTGGAAGAAGCGTTATTTGATAGATATAAAGATGACGTGTTAGATGAAGAACGGGCAGCATTTCTTACCCATTCTCAGCGCACCGAGACGGTCCGGGCATACCTGCGTGTTCTTGATCATAAAAATATCGATCTTTTCCCTATCGTTGTGGATAAGGATTCAATCGAAAAAACGTCTGATTCAAAATTCACCAATGAGACTGGTTCAATTGTTCTGCGGATGCTCGCCATTATCCTTTTTTTAGCAGGATTCGTTGGTATCGTATCGAATACAGTAAATCTGAAAAGGTACAAATTAATCCATGATGCAGCCGTCAAAATCACATCCAACGCAAAGGTTTTATTAAATACAATACCCTTAGATGTGTATATATATGTAGGCGCGGCTTTTCTCTTGCTTAGCGTGTTCTTAATAGTAACAAGTATTATACGGTCAAAAAAGGAAGAACCGGCCCCCAAAGAATTAGCCGTTCTTTTAAATAGTAAAGAAGCGCAACTTGAATCTGAAATTGCCGCAAGACGGGAAGAAAACATTCAGCAGACAGCACATCGCAAAATAGCAGCATTGCTTAAGAAGATTGCTCATGGAGACCGGTCTATTAAATCATTTGTTCGTACCGTGGATGACTCTATTACTGAAATACAGGCTCTTGAGGGGGAAGACCATGCAGCAAAGATTGCCCGTCTGAAAGAACTGTTAAAAATGGTGCGCGAGCAACACGAAAACATAGTCGATCTCAATGAGCTCGTAACGGTGCAGGAACAAATAGTTGAGGCTCAAGGATTGTTGTACGGTGTATTATCGAATGATTCAACACGTGCGTTGGTGGAGAAGAAGGTAGGTCTTGCGCATGTTCGTAGCGAGCGAACGTTGTCAGTATTATATCAGCTCCGCATCGAAGAAACGGTTCTTGTGCTATTACAGAAGAAACAATCCCTCAAAGTTGCAGCACAAAAACGAATGGCAAAACTTCAAAAGGAAGGGGATGTTGTTAATGAGGAGACAATCAGCTCTCTCTTGAAAGACATCGGGGTCGATCAAACAATGTGGTATGACATTCCATCACTTTTGAGTAAAGCGGGCATCGTACGAAATCGCAAGCGTGAGGCGGGTAAAAAGTTTTTGACTCGGTTGCATAAGAGTGGTGTGTTTCGGGATGAAGAAATAGGAAAAGCCGGCAAGGACTTTGAGCTGCGTTTTGATACCTATCCTGGTGGCACATTACGTCCTTTTTATCACGATCCGATAGATTCGTTTAAGGCATTTAACGATTTATTGGAACATTCCCTTTTGTGGAATGAGGATGTTCGGATGCAGATCCTCAATATTGGTCTATTAAATCAATTGACTAAAAAACTTCTCATTCACCGGCCATTATTAGAATTATTTAAATTTAAACCGATATGGGACGGAGAAAAATTACAGCGGTTTTTTTTAGCCTTACAAAAAGCAGGTGATCGTGCCAATGAATGGCGCTGGGATTCTGAAGAAAAGGCCAACACATTCCGGACACGAGAGACTATTAAGCAGTTTATCAATGGAAGACAACAAACACGCGAGGCAGAGATTTCCAGTGAGGCAGGAAAAATTCCCATGCCAGTGATGATTGGTTTGGCGGTTCTGGTTACCATTTTTCTTGCTGCAGTCTCTGCAGCTGCATTTTCACCTCAGACAACTGAAAATGTCGTAACATCATTGGTACCATTTTGGCTCGTTGTCTTCGCTTTCATTGTTAATATGTATATGAATGTAGAAACAGGGCTCATGCCGACTGCTTCTCAACTGGTCGTTAGAAGCGGAGGTCCTCCCATTTGGAAAGACTATGTAAATACACCTATTGAACAAATTCCCATTGACGCAATGGGTACTATTATTCTGAAGTTGTTCGGTCTTCTTAAAGAAAAATGGAGTCAAGAGCTTTTTGATTGTATTTTTGCCTGTTTAAAACATTCTGATTTAGACCGTATGCCGAAGGATGATGCACAAAGTATTATTGGGGAACTCATTGATAGGGGACAGTATGATTATATCCTTCTTTTTCAAGATCATTCAGATTGGCAGGTTCGTGTACGGGTAGTACAATCACTTGGGTATCATGCTGCAGAATATGAACCGTATATAAAAAAAGCATTACATGATCCGGATCTGCGTGTTTCTAACAAGGCTCGCAAGGCGTTGTTTTTACCAAAAAGAAATTCGGCGAAACCATTAGGTGTTACCATCATACAAGTCAGTGAAGGCAAAAATAGTGAGCGAGTGAAAACGGGGCTTGACCGACTTGCGGCATTAGAGAAAAGCAGTGATATTGTGAGCATCGGTGGAATGATAAGGGGACAACCTTATTTGGTTCGTCAACATGCAGTTAAAATATTGGGAGAGACGCAAAGGGAAGACCGAATAATAGCGATGCCGTATCTTGTTTCAGCTCTGAAAGATGATGTTGCTTTTGTATGGGACTCTGCGCAGAAAGCTTTACCGAAAGTGCTCAATTCTGAGACAGTCCCTCTTGCTGCCCGAGGGTTACGCGATAATCATGAACGGGTTCGCCGTATTGTGTATGATGTATTAAACGATGTTGGCGCATTGACCGATGAGATGCAGATAATCAAAGATATAAAAGATTTAGCGGATACCGTATTGCATGACAAGACTTTACAGATTAAAAAACAGTTGATTGCATTTGGTGAGAAGATAGTACCTGAATTACCTGCCTTGGTTGCTATAGTTGTTGATCCGCGGAAGACGGTACATATTCGAAGTGCTGGTATAGAAATAATGGAAGCAGTTTTTAAGAAAACAGAAAAAAGCGTGATTCAAAAAACAATTTCAGATATTACTCAAAAGCTCGTGCGTAGCCACATAGATGATGACGCAGCTATAAAGATACTGAGGTCTCATGCATGGCAAAAGGAAAACCCCTTACATAAAAAGACCATCCGTTTTATTGTGAAGACAATTAAGGCTTATGAGTTAAAAGGGATATCTTCTCGGGAATGGCTTGGCAGGAGTTTGCCATTTAAGATATTCAAACTTAAAATGTTTTTTCTTGTTTTATTTTTATGTGGAGGCGCAATTTTCCTTATTGCAAACAGAGTATGGCCTGCTCAGAATAGCGGAGCACTTTCTATTGCTTTTTCACCATTTCCCTTTATGGTCTTTGCAGTTTTCGTAGGGGTTATCATGATAGCGCGTATCGGTGACTGGTCTAACCATGTTCCACCGGAAGATAAGAGAAAAGAAATCTATAGTAGTGCTTCTGACGGCATCATCATGTTCGTTGTGCTTTCGATTTGTGCATTAATTGGTATTGGCATTGCTGAGTACCGTTTAGAAAAAACTATAGTTGCTAGTGCATTAGTGCTTGGAACGATTATAGGCTCTACTATATTAATAAGAAAAGTCAGGGATACTATCCGAGAAATTAAAAAAAATAAAAAAGAAATCATACAAGCTTTTTATTCATTTACTTCTTCATTAAAGAAGAAAATAACCGATAACAAATATATCGATGTCGTTAAAGAAAAAATCAAACAAATTTTATACACATTTGTTTCTTTAGGTGCGCTTACAGTTTTTATGTTTATAGTGCGGCCGTTCGATTTGTTCGCATCTAATGGAACAGCGACAATGGATCCTTTCACGAAACACGTATTGATTCTTGCCGGTGTATTCAGTATGGCAGCAGCTGTCGTATCTATTATTTACAAAAGTTTAACCAATGGTCGAAAAAAAAATGAAATTGAGTCGGATACAGGACGTGCAGATGGAGAAGAAATACCTGAGGATGTGGTCGAGCAAGTACTGCCAGAACCAAAAGAAGAAAAAGTAAAACAACCATTTGATAAAAAGGAGCCTCAGGAGAGTCTTATTACTGTTGAACGTTTTTTTGGATTACATACCATGGATCAAGATCCGGTGGTAAAAGCAGCATTTCAAAAAGGGGTTGAACGTAGGAAACAAATATTTCAAAATACGCATTCTGTTGGTTATTTCGACAGTCTTGCATTTGCTTGTTTGGATACAGCAATTAGTAAGCTTGGTTTATATTCACAAGGCGTTGTCCATATTTCTCCTCTGGCGACTAAAAATAAGCTTGTACTTGAAGGTGCCCTTGTCCATGAACAAATTCATCATATCCTCTACGATAAAGGATTTACCAAACACGAAGAGGATATTATTGCTGCTGTTATTGAGATGCGCTACATTTTTACTGAAAGTTATCGTATCGATACAGAGAGAAATGTGCCCCTTGGTACAACGTTACATGAAATGGTTACCTTCTTGAAAACGGAAAAGCATCTTGCATTGCAACGATTACGTCGCCTGTTGGTTCATTTTAGTATCGTTGAAGGTTCTGCGATTGAAAAACAGATACAAACAGTCATGCCGATAGCACGAATGGCTCATGGCGATGAAAAGGTTGCTCTGGATACAAAACAGTTTGCAAAAGTCATCTTAGATATTGAAAAGAAGCATTTTAGGGCAGGGACCTTTGATAATCGAATAGAAACGGCGAATAATGCTCTTCTCATGGCAGCCAATAACGATCTAATAAAAGCGTATTTTGAACAAGAGAGTGATTGTGCGGTTGTTCTGTATAATCCTTCAGGAATACTTGTCCCTGAAATAATAAAAACGCTTATACATAAGAAACGGTCTCTCTATATTGTACGTCGTGAATCGAATCAACTCCTGACGAAAGCAAAAAAGCAATACGATGAGGTGTTATATAAAATTTCTGTCGTCGATGGTGACCTTAAAGAGGAAAGAATAGAAATGGTACAAAGTTTAAATGAAGCGGTCGGTTATATTAGCTGTTTTGTACCTCACGTGCGTGTTATTTCATCAGATAAGAGGGAATTTGAAAAACTCTTTTTTTCAGATAACCTTCTTCTTTTTTCAACAGAAAATGCTTCTCGTCGACTTAAGGAAAAAAAATTGACCGATATTTCTCCGGAACTCTTACTGCTTCCTTTTGTCTTTACATTAGCTCCTCAAACTCTTGAACATCATGAAGGAGTCAATCGCCTGTTTATTAAAAGAGGAAAGGTGTGGGAGCTTAACGTTAATCATATTGCTAACTTTGGCAACAATCTTAATGAGGCGTTTAATACGGTTATGCAGTCTATTAAAGGGGCGCTTACTGAAGCGGTTCTCATGCGTCAAATTCAGACAGCGGCATAATCATCGTTTATTATTAATGGATTATTACAATAGACTGAAAATTTTATTATTTTGTTTCCTTGGCATATTCTGTGTAGCGTCCGCTTTATTTTCAGCAACCGATCTCTTTCCGCTCCATGCTTCTCGTTTAACTCTTAATGAAAGCATACAACGAGCACTGAAAAATAGTGCTGAAATCCTTGATGCACAGGTAGCGTTGGAAAAATCCCACGCCGAATTAGTACAGTATCAGAACATGATGCCCTCCCCGGAATCTTCTCACGTTCAAGAGCAAACGGCATCAGGCTCTGCGTTCGAATATGTAGATCTTCCGTATCCGGTAGCGGGAGGGACAGATCAAAAAGAGCTTGATATGAGTGATTACCGTACACATCTCAACACCTATACCAACATAAAAAGAGAATGCACTGATATCACGAATGACGTCAAACACACCATAACCAAAGAGTATTATATACAATCAAAATTACAAACACTCATTAGTCTTCGCCAGAAGTTTCTCAAACGGTTGTATTCTTTCTATGAAAGCATGCAAACCCTGTTTGATAAAGGGTTACTTGCAAAAGTTGACCTCTTGAAAGTTGAGATTACATTACAGAAAGCAGAATTACAACTTATCGCATTGCAGAGTGAATATAAGCAACATACCATCCTTTTTAATACGATGATAGGTCAGACGACACCTACTGAAGTTTCTGTAGAGCCGTTATCTGCTATCACGTTTTCAAAAGAAAGCTTTCAGGCATGGTTGATCGATGGCCTCAACAATAAGGGATTATTTTCTCCTGCCGATGAAGCAATCGACAGTCATACGCATGACTCGTATTTATCCAGAGAAGAAACAGTGCGTTTTAGAAAGTTCTATACGCGTATTGCCTACATAAGCAGTCAAATTGAAATTATAGAAGATATTATAGGGAAAGCAACCGATGTCTTTGCCTTTCAAGAAATACGTTTTAAGAACTCACTTGCATCAAGCGATGAAGTGCTCGAAGCGTTAGGGACTCTTTCAGAGGTACAGGAAAAGCGGATTGTATTATTGCACGACTATCATGATACGGTTACCGATGCAAAACATGCCTTTTGTGAAATACACAGAAAAATAATTATTGCCCAAAAAAAGTGATTATTGCTCTCCCCCTCACGTAGCTGACTGCATCCAACGAAATCTGACGTGACCGCTATGAATTTTGACATGAGCACTCATACCGGGTTTTACCGGCAGTGACATGTCATCTGGTTTAATAATGACGGTAATTACATTTTCTTTTACTAATACTTTTTTGAGTTTTTCCCACGCCGTATGCTGTATTTTAATGACTGTGCCATTGACCGGTTTATGCGCGTAGGCAGAAAAACGGATGGTTGCTTTCTCTCCGACAGAAAAATTATCGATAAACTTTTCATTAATAGGCAGCTCTAATAAAAAGTCGTTCATGTTTCCTATTTGACAAATAATATCCCCTCTTTTGACAAACGTCCCTTGTTTGTTTTCAATTTTGGTCAGTAAAATTCCCGAAATGGGTGCCAGAATATTCATATGCCCCAACGCCTCTTGAAGATAATTTGTTTTATTGCGTAACGTTTCCATTTCATCTTTATAAATATCATATTCTTGTAATTCGTGAGCATATTCTAATTTTATTTTTTCAAGCTCAGAACGCGCAATAATTTCGTTATTATACAATTCGGTATGATTATCAACCGTCAGACGCAGATAATTTCTTTTTCGATCCAGTTGGAGCAGCTTTTTTCTCACCATATCTATCTGAAGCTTTGTCTCTTGTAATTCCCGCATGAGATCGTAATTGTGTAACATTGCAATGACTTCATTGTGCTCAACTTTTTCACCGCTCGCAAAAAAAACATTTTCCATGATGCCCGATTCTAATGCTTCGACTGTAAGTAGTTGTGAGGGAACAACTTGTGAGATTCCACTGACCGGGAAATCGATCTTTATAATGGCCACAAAAAACAGGCAGATAGCCAGAGGAATAAGAAAGAGGCGTAGCGGTTTCCAAAGACTATTTTTTTCTCTGTCTTGAATAATAATATTAGGTATTTTTTCTTCCTGATCGATTTCACGTTTTAATTCGGGAATGATCGTATTTTTATTCATGATCGACAATCCTTCGTACGCTTATCGTGACAATGGGAGCGATGTTATATACATAATGGGGATACTCAAACTAAAAATGATCACAATAGGTACTATTAACAAAGCAATATGCGGACAATAATTCATAATAAAATACACGACCGCAATGCCAAAAAGCGTGCCTGGCCACATCTGCCGTGTTGCTTTTATAAAAGTTAATGTCGCATAGGGATTTTTTTTCATTGGTACCCACCGTATTGTCTGAAAACTAATGATTAGAATGTCAATCGTATGGTAGATTATATTGTTTAAACTTAAGAGTGTAGAAAAGATTGTTTCCTTCATTATCAACGAACAATCGCGGAGTGTTTTACAAAGGACGAACTTATGTAAAAAAACCAGCGAAAGGATGATTATGGTACAGGTAGACATTTCAATGTACAGAGGATGCATACCGGTATTAATAATGGGTTTAAAATATAAAAATTGTCCCCAGAGAGAAGAATTGCCCATCAGATTCAATACAATCCAACAGAGTACTATCGGTTGGCACAGATACATAAATAAACCATAGCTCAGATAAAATCGTGTTCCGAGTGAAAGCCCCTTTTTCAGGAGCAGAGGGGCAGATTGAAAATTTCCTTTGATCCACCGTCTATCCCGAATTCTCATTTCAAGATAATTGTTTGGGGCTTCTTCAAAACTTACGACATCCGGACAATAGACCGTTTTATAACCGAGTTGATTGAGCAGTGCCATATCCCAAATATCATGACTCAGAACACCTTTCGGGACCTGTATACGTAAAAATGCATTTGTACGAATGAGATTGCCATGTCCAAATGAGAGTGCGGTTCGAAAAAATCTTTGTTTCACATCTGTATAGAGTTTTTGAGATGTTCGGGCCGACAGTGCTTGATATTTGCTGAATAATGTTTTTGCATGAGCGATTTCAATGCGTGTTTGAAAAATAGCGACGTGAGCATTGTCAGGATGTTCCCCTTTTTGGAGCAATTTCAGAAGTGCGCCTTTGGGGATCATAGAATCGGCATCGCACACAAAAAAAAAGGTGTATTCCTGGTGATGATGGATGAGCCATTCTTTGATGTTTCCCGGTTTCGCATCTTCAGGATAGGGACGATGGCGATAACGAATTTTTTCTTTACCAAATCGTGTACGCAATTTATTAACAACCGTGTTTTAATATTCAAAATAGTCGGTGGCGGAGTCACTTAAAAACCAGAGTGTCACATTTTGGCCGTTATTGTTTTCCAGGGTATATGCTAAGCGCTCATAGAGTCCTACCGGTTCATTACGGATAGGATAGATAATTGCACACGGAGGGGGCTCATGGAGGATGACCTCATTGCAAATAAGCGGTTTTGTGAGGGGATAGAAAAAAGCACAATGAATATTGCAGGTGAAATCAAATATGAGAAACGAGAATCCGGTTAACCATAATGAAGGGAAGAGAAGGTTCCCTTTTTCCCATACGAGGAATAGGCTGCAACCATATGTTAATACGATAGTAAATGAAATTAGAAGAATCAAAAAAACATAAGGAGATATTATGTATGTGTCAAAAAAGGTACGTGTAGTCAAAGATTTTACCGTGATGCGTGACAAGGAGGCCATAGATGAATAAGACTTTGCAAGTTTATTCACAAGACGCGAGTGAAATTTTGGTGATGTTTTAGTGTGTTGAGATGTACTTTCAGAAGTAGGCATACATTAACTTATGTTTATTAGATATAAGCATTTAAAGACTTTATAAAATAATTTATATATTATACCCCAAATCACACCTATCTTCAATAACAATTTATAGCAATAAAGTGGTCAATAGGGCAGGGGACGCCGCATAGACGACTCGATATATGAATTTACAACGCTCGTTTTTCCGAGCGTACCTGTACGTAATGAAATCAGTTGAAGAGGAAGTAAACAGTACAATACCGTTCTACAATGAACGGATAATTTTTAATTGTAAAATCGGTGTATTTATGATATTATACATTCATAAATAGCCGTTTAAATTCAGCTTGCGATCCTTCCAAAAAGACAAAAAAAGTCATCACACTTTTTAATATAAATTATGAAACAGCATAAAGAAAAAATTTTATTGCATGTGTGCTGTGCGACCTGTTCGTCCTATGTCATTAAAGTCATGGCGAGAGAGTTTATTCCGACTATTTATTATTATAATCCTAACATTCATCCGTTCGAAGAATATTTAAAACGTCGGTTAGATATTGAAGGATATGTGCGCAGTTTAGGGCTTGATTTTATCGAAGGTGACTACGAACCAGATCGCTGGCAATTTTTTGCTGAGGGGTTAAAACACGAGCCGGAAGGGGGAGCACGGTGTGAAATTTGTTTTCGGATGCGCCTCAATCATGTTGTGTTATATGCGGTGCAACATGATTTTCAGTGGTTTGCTACGACCCTGACGGTCAGTCCTCATAAAAAAAGCGGGATTATTAATCGTATAGGAAAAGAACTCGCCGAAGATTATGACCTTAATTTTTATCAATCCGATTTTAAGAAGCATGATGGTTTTAAAATAAGTGTTAAAATGGCTAAGGAACTTGATTTTTATCGGCAAGATTATTGTGGTTGTATCCCCTCGTATGAACAATCAAGAGAACGAAAACGCACGCGAGAAGAAATTACCCGTCAAACACAGCAGATTGTTTCACCCACCAACGTATAGCAAAGCTTTTCAAGGATGATTTTTACCATACAGAGTATGCGGATTTAATAGTTCTTTTTATGAGAAAATCAACTTTTTAAAAGCAGCAATAAGGAATACCAAAAACAATTGAAAAAATACGATAATCAGGTATAATGTCGCCTGTTGTCATGGCAGAAGTTAGCACAAATAATATTAAGAATTTATTAACTGAGATTGTACTCTGTAGTCTCACTCATTCTCTCACATTACATTAGCAAGAGGTAGATAAGAATGATTTTACCGAAAAAAGTTTTTTTAACAAAAGGTGTTGGTGTTGACAAACACAAACTTTCTAGTTTTGAAAGAGCTTTGCGTGATGCAAGAATTGCAGAATATAATTTAGTGCGCGTTTCCAGCATATTCCCTCCGTATTGTAAACATATTCCTCAAGCGGCTGGACTAAAATATTTAACACCAGGACAAATTGTATTTTGTGTTTTGAGTGAAAATGCGACAAATGAACCAAATCGTCTGGTCGCTTCCTCCATTGGAATGGCAATTCCCAAAGATCCTGAACACTACGGCTACCTTTCCGAATATCACAGTTTTGGTGACTCTGCAAAAAAGGCGGGTGATTATGCTGAGGATTTGGCGGCAAGCATGCTCTCAACAATTCTCGGGGTAAAATTTGATCCGGATGCGAGTTACGATGAAAAAAAGGAGATTTGGAAAATCAGCAATGAAATTGTTAAAACAACGAATGTTACGCAATCGGCCCGTGGCAATAAAAATGGAAAGTGGACAACTGTTGTCACGGCGGCGGTATTTGTAATTTAAAAACAGATAACGGATTTTTTTCTTAGCAATATTACTATCTAAAACGTACCTCATATGAAGTCGATAAAGACACATACCCATACACGAAGTAAAAGTTCTGCGAATAGTTTTTTAGGACAAAAAACCTTATATGAAGATGCGCACGTTGTTGTTTTTCCCATATCATATGAAGAAACAGCGACCTATGGGCGTGGAACAAAAAATGGTCCTCAGGCTATTATTAACGCGTCGCACTATATTGAGTCGTATGATGAAGAAATCGAGCGAGAAATATGCCATACGCTCGGTATCTATACGATGCCGATTATGAAAGGCGATGTGTATGTTAATCCTAAAATGCTTGTGAATACTGTCTATAAAAAAGGGAAGCAACTACTCGATGATGAAAAATTTATATGTACTTTAGGAGGGGAGCATACGGTTTCACTTGGTATTATGCAAGCGTATCTTGAAAAATTTCAAAATATATCAATTTTACATATTGATGCACACGCTGATCTTCGTGAACGCTATCAGGGAACTCGATTTTCCCATGCGTGCGTTATGCGTCATGTTGTTAATGATGCTCGAATTACACAGGTTGGATTGCGCAGTATTTCACACGAAGAGATGAATGTCATAAAAAAGAAAAAAATACATTCATTTTTTGCAAAAGATATTTACGATAATCAATCATGGATGGCAGATGTTGTAGGAACATTGAATCGTAATGTGTATGTGACGATTGATGTCGATGGATTTGACCCTTCCATTATTCCTGCTACGGGAACACCAGAGCCAGGAGGGCTTACCTGGTATCAAATGTGTTCGCTTCTCAAAAAAGTTGCATTGGCAAAGAATGTTATTGGTTTTGATGTCGTTGAATTATCGCCACAGAAAAATAATCTTGCCCCCAATGTAACCTGCGCGAAGCTGTGTTATAAATTTCTCAGCTATATTTTTTCGTAAGATGTTTATTTGCCAATGATTAGGTACTTTTCGATAATAAATATTATTAATATACAATCATATGTTGCATAAAGTTTAATAATAGCTTTAAAGTGCCCAAAAAACGTAAAATATTACGTTTTACTCTATTGACAAATCACGTAGCGAGGAGTAAACTTTAGCTAAGAAGTAGCCGTTTTAAAAGACATTATAAAAGAAATTATAAAACCTATAAAAAAATGAATTGCTGTATACTGTGCATAAGGCAATTTTAATACATAGAAAAAATAAAAAAACATAATTGAAAGAAAGGAACAAAAAATGAAACGACGAAAAATAACATTAACAGTACTTGTCGGAATACTATTGCTGGCTGTATGTATGGTTATTCCGATGAAAGCTCATGCGGATGGGGTGCATTATGCGACGATATCGAGTGCATCAATTACCGCTACGGGGTCGCTTGCCGGAAGTACGACACTTACTGCAACATTACTTAATGATACAGACGGAGTTGCAGGGCTTACCTTTACATCGGCTGGAACTCTTGTGATTGCAGCACCCGAGACGCTCAAAGTTGAGTTTAGTGATAATACTGCAGGGTATCAATCGATGATCATTTCAACCAACAACAGTGTCAGTGGTACCGGTATTTATACGGGAAGCGGAGCAGGTGCAGGATTAGTTGGTGGAACTGATAGCACGGTGAATGCACCATTGCATTGGACCGTCTTTGCTACGCAAGCTGATGCCGCAGCATATTCATTTACCACAAAAGGTGATGGATATGTTGATGAGGTCGTCCAGTATTACGTTGCTGATCGTAGTGAGGCTAATTTTGACTCAGCTAATGCGTTAGGGTATGCATCGGTTGTTTCAGGTATCGCAGATAACGATGGTTCATTAGCAAATGCACCCTATGATACTGCCACTGGTGTAGATGATGATAGCAATCCTGCCACACCTTCGCAGAATGATGGAACTCAGAGATCAGTTACTAATGGAGAGGCGTATATACGGTTTGCTGTTGATTATCATGGGGTACCAGCACAAAACTATAGTACCAATTCGCTAACATTAGCTGTTGTGACAATTTCATAATTTTAGGCAATTACCTCTTCTTACTTTTCAATCGTAAGAGTAGGGTGAGGGATGTTATGCAAGAAGTATTACATAGTTTTTTGATGTACCAAGAAACTTTTTTCGAAAAAGGCAAACCCTATTAATAATTGTAGCAAAGGGGTGTGTCACGTTAGTATTGTATTAATATAATTACTAACAGGGCAAATCCGCTGTGAAGCGGAGGCAGAGCAGGGTAATGCTCTATTTAAGTTATATATACCTAAAGGCAAAGTTACGGACCTTTCGAGCAGGCTCTTACAAGGTGAGGAATGGTTTGGTTACCCATTCAAAAGGTGGCCGGATTACTGATTAAAGTTTTTTAATCAGGTGTCCGGCTTTTTTTATTTATAAATAAAAAATATGTTAAAGAGGGATAGTAGTGCATAAAAGCATACGATATACTAAAAAAATAATTTTTATAAAGCAGATAGTTCGTGTTGCTTTGACCATATTCCTTTTTAGCGTCTTCTCCCAAACTTTTGCGTTTTCCTACTATTGCGACCTTGATAATAATGGTAAAGTTGATGGTGTTGCTGATTTCGGTGCCAACGGGGTATGGGTGTATTACAATAATACGACCTGGACCAAGATACACAGTTGGAATGTAGAAGGTTTTTCATGTACAGATCTTGATAATAATGGACAAGACGACTTTATCGGGGATTTTGGCCTGAATGGTCTTTGGGTATACTACAATAATACGACATGGACAAAGCTTGGTGCTTGGAATGTAGAGGGTTTTTCATTTGCAGACCTTGATAATAATGGACAAGATGATTTTATTGGGGATTATGGCGCAAATGGTGTAATGGTATATTACAATAATACAACATGGACCAAGATAAGTAGTTGGAATGTGGAAAGTTTTAAATGTGCAGACCTTGATAATAATGGACATGTTGACTATATCGGTGATTATGGTGCGAATGGTCCTTGGGTATACTACAATAATACGACATGGACCAATCTAGGTAGTTGGAATGTGGAAAGTTTTCAATGTGCAGATCTTGATAATAATGGACACGTTGACTATATCGGTGATTATGGTGCGAATGGTGTCGTTGTATACTACAATAATACGACCTGGACAAAGATACACAGTTGGAATGTGGAAAGTTTTCAATGTGCAGACCTTGATAATAATGGACAGAACGACTTTATCGGGGATTTTGGTGCGAATGGTCTTTGGGTGTACTTCAATAATGCGACATGGACCAAGATAGGTGGTTGGAATGTTGAAAATTTTTTAGTTGTAGATCTTGATAATAATGGGCAAGTTGACTTTGTCGGTGATTATGGGTCGAATGATATCTGGGCGTACTACAATAATACGACATGGACAAAAATAGGGAGTGGTAATGCTGAAAAAATTTGGTCTGCAGATATCGATAGTAACGGTAGTATTGATATTGTTGCAGATTTTGGTGCGAGCGGCTTATATGTCTATTATAATAATAATTCAATATGGTCGCGGATACATACCGGTAATATTGAAAAAATTTTATTTATCGATGATACCCGTTTTCCTGATATACCACGACTTACTGATCCCGGTGTATCAAGTTTTAATGGGACATTTACCATTTCATGGAATGATACACGCGCATTTATTTATGAATTACAACAGGCAAGCGATGAAGCATTTACCGCCATCACTAATACTTTTTGGCCAAGCGGTACGTTTGAAGATCTAGACAACATCAAACAACCGACAAGCGATTATTATTATTATTATCGTGTTCGTTCATGGAATGCTTTACCGGCAGATGGCGGGAATGCATCCTCCTTTTCAAATACTGTTGTTATTGGTGTTGATTATGAACGCGATATTGATGTATTAGCATTTCCTGATGCAGGGATATTTACGGAAGTAGGGGGAGCTCCGGGAACGAGCTTAAGTTGGGTCGTTGACAGTGGCGCCTCATCGTATTCTGATCCAGTGGCAAAACTGGATTATGATCTTACCACGCAGTTTTTTGCGGGACTCTATTTAAAAGATGCGAGCGGGGTCGATATCTCTTCAATGAATACCCTTAACATCCGCATTCGTGGTGATGCTACAGAGGGCTATCCCATCAGAATGGTTATAGAGCTTAAGGAAGCGGGTGAAATTCAGGGAGTGCTGTTAGTCAGTGCGTTAGCGGCAACCTACCAAGATTTAACGTTCCCTTTTTATTCAGAGTCGAATACTATCGATGAAGTCATTATTTATGTTGAAGATGACACCGATGGTAATGGGAAAGGGGCTTTATATATTGATGAATTTTTCTTTTCTGCACAGCCGTTTACGCCGGATATTGAGCCAGCCGTAGCTGAAGATGCAGCGTCAAGCTTAACCGATCAAGAACTTCTCGATACCGTACAGGCTCATACCGCACACTTTTTTTATGATACAATTATTGGTGCAGGATATGTCAAAGACACCTCTGAAACAACCTATTCAAGTATTGCGGCAACCGGATTTGGGCTTGCGGCACTGCCTATCTTAGCTGCACGCTATAATACCACTTCTAATTGGCAACAGGTTACCCCGGCGATGGCAGAGACAAGAGCAGAGGCTCTTTTAGATGCATTGTTACTGATTCAAAGTAACCAGGGCGCAAATCCTGCCGAATATGGGGTCAATGGATTTTTCTATCATTTTATCGACAATGATGGAAAACGTGCTGAGGGGTGTGAAGTGTCGGTAATCGATACCGCACTGTTAGTGGTAGGCGCACTCACGGCTGGTGAATATTTTGGGGGGACGGTTAAGACAAAAGCGGATCAACTGTACGCTGCTATTGATTGGACTATATTTATTGACGGTGGTAGCTATCAATATCATATGGGATGGAAACCTGAAAGCTCACTTGGTTTTACCACTCCCAAGAATGGTGGTTTCATCTCGAGCGGTACTTTCAATAAACCAACTGATGAGGTGCTCCTCATAGCGTTACTTGCTTTAGGAAATCATATCGATAATACTACCGTACGAAAAAGTTATTTTTCCTATCCACGAGCTTCAAAGACGTATACTGCACTCAGTGGTGCTGATGCGGGAACTGAATATCAGATCGTTAATTCATATTTTGGTTCTCTCTTTACGTATCTGTATGCCCACTGTTTTTTTGATTTTGAAACGTTAGGTGTCGATCAGACATACTTTGCCTCTGATGCCCCGTATCCGGTAAGTATTGATTGGTGGGATAATTCTGTCCAAGCATTTAAGGCTAATCGCCAATTTTGTATAGATCAAGAAGCCAATTATCCATTCTCATACAGTAAAGATAGCTGGGGCATATCTGCCGTACAGCGACCGGATGGACGCTATGAAGGTCGTTACGGTGCTGTCCCCTTTGATAATGGTCCGGGACATGATGGGGTTGTTGCCCTGTATGGTGCGATGAGTTCAATGCCTTTTTTTCGAGAATCAGCGCTTGAATCCCTTTCAGATAATGAAGGCTTTCAGTCTTTACGCTCTTTGTATGACACCTATCGTACAAATATCTATGGCTCCTATGGTTTTTATGATTCATTTGATTATAAAGGTAATTTTAGTACTGTTTATTTAGGATTAGATCAAGGGCCAATCGTTTTGATGATTGAAAACTATCGTTCTAACCTTATTTGGACTACCTTAGAACAGAATGAAAAAATTTCTGATGTGTTAGATCTTGTTTTTGCCGATGATTTTGGCTTAATTGATATTCAAATAAAAAATATTGCCGATAATTCGCTTGCAAACGACCTTAGCTTTAATGGTACGGCCGGTGTAACAACCGTTGCTTCAAGCGAACAATATACAGAAATCAGCGTTACTTTTAACAATCCTACGGGAAAACTTATTGTATATACGAATAATAAGAATAGTACCATTCCTTATACAGGAGGGGGTGATGCTGCAGGTTTAGTTGGTGTGACCGATACAACACAGGTTGCGCCTGTGCAGTGGGTTGTTTTTGATGCATTAGAGGTAGGTGGATATCTTTTTACCGGTAGTGCTGTGACTGAAGGGAAAATGCAAGATTATTTAAATGTTGATTTTGTTGCTGAGGGAATGTTAGAGAAAAGAACCATCATGGATGGAAACGGTAATCTTGCTCCGTATCCAACGACGGATCGCACAACTGCATCATCAACAGTGTATGTGTACTATGGATGTGATTTTACCGATCGTGAATCACAGAACTATACAACTGATACCTTGACAATTGAAATATTTCAGGAATAATAAAAGGTATAGAGTATGAAAAGCATAAGTCGCAATCTTACGATTAAGAAGAACGGACAAACAAAGATTAAGAAGTTTTTTGTGTTTAATCTTTTATTTTTTACTCTTTGTATGTCTAGTAACGTGGCCTATGCAGGGGTTGCGGTTAATCCCACGGTGACGGAAATAAGCGTTGCCCCAGAGGAGACGTTTCAAGGTGTGTATACCGTTATTAATACAGCCGATGATGAAATGATTGTAACCATCGAATTTGTTGATTGGATGGAACATTATTTTAAAAAAGAGAATGATAGTGATGTCAATTCCTGGTTGACCCTTGAAGAAAAGGAAGTTTCTCTTCTTCCTGGTGCATATAAAAAGATACCGTATACCGTAACAGTTCCCCTGGGAATTGAAGAAGAACAAGTAGCGCAGATCTTTTTTGAGTTTAAAAGTAAGCAACATACACAGATGATGCGGACACGATTAGGCGTTATTTTTTATCTTGGTATTAAGGGAAAAGAAAAGTTATTTTCGACTATAGAAAAAATAGTAATGAAATCAAATAAAAATCCGGATGGAACATATAATGTGCAGAGTACTCTTGTCATCAATAATCTCGGTAATGTGCATATCCGTCCATTCGGCACCGTGCATATTAAAAATGAGGATACCTCTATAGGTGTTATCGAGATTAAGCCGGGGAAGGGGATATATCCAATGACCGTAGATACTATTCATGGCACAGTAAACAATCTTGAGCTCAAAACAGGAACGTATGAAGCATTAGCAGAGGTTAATTGTGGTATGTATGGAATAGAAAATACGATTACGAAAAAGATAAAATTTGTAATTGAGGGTTAGTCGATATGATAAGGATGCAATACATGAATACATTTATAAGAAAAATATTCGTAGTGCTGATCATCGGGATATTCCTCTTTTCTCCTACTATCTCTTATTGCGATGGAACACACTACACCACTATAGTAGAAAGTTCGGTATCGGCTCAAGGTTCGTTAACCCCGATTGTAATTAATACATCACTTCTTGACGATTTTGATGATGCAACTGGATTCAATAAATGGGGCGGTCGCTATTTAAAATTTCATTCTACTATCGGTGGCGAGAATATTAATACTTCCTATGATAGTAGCAATAGAATGGGCAGTAGCGGTTATGGATATAGCATAGAATATGCGGTTCCTAGTAGTGGAAGTTATGCCGGTGTTAAGGCTACTCTTACATCAAGTGATGGTGCAAAAGATTTAAGTAGCTATGAATATTTTACCTTTTGGGTCAAAGGATCGGTTAATGATATTCCGGTTAAAATAGAATTTCAAAATCCGAGTGGCAATGCATATGTTTATATCACCGATTATTTAGATGGTGGTGTTTCAACGGCATGGCAAGAAGTAAAAATTCCTTTGGATACCTTTACTAATTTAGATAGCCTCACAAACGTCAATGGTATCGCGTTAGTTTTTGAGCATGATTATGCTGTTACGTCAGGATTTCCAACGTCAGGTACACTGTATATTGATGATATCGGTTTTGGAGAAACGTCATTAGGATATGTCCGCGTCGATCATTTTGGTGATAATTGGGGATGGAGTGCTGTTGGCGGCAATTCGGGAAATTTAGGCAATCACTCTTCGTCGTATGATGACACCGTTTATCACAATGCATCTCGTTCACTAAAATCTCAATATAATATTACTGTTGAAAATTATTGTGGTATGTTTATGCTTTTTGGCGGTGGCAATGATGGATGGACAGCGCAGGAATGTGATTTTTCTGATTATAAAAAGTTCGTTTTTTATGCACGCGCGGCATCTGCTGCTACTAATCCTAAAGTGTTTAAACTGGAAATCGTCGATGGTGACGGAACAGTATCGATTTTTATAACCGGCATTTCAACGGCATGGAAGAAGTATACGCTTTACTTTAAAAATGTCCCAGAAATAAATAAGGGTACCATTAAGCAGATAAACATTATTTATGAGAGAACAAGCCCTGGCGGGTATGGCATTATCGAACAAGGCGGGGCACCAAGCGGTACCCTGTATTTTGATGAAATTCAATTTGAGTAATACCTTTATTACTCAAATTTTTCGACAAGTACAGCTTCCGGATAGTGAAATTCAAAAACGCGGTCTTCAATTTCTTCATTAATAAGCACTTTTTTGAAATCAAATGTAACTGAAACGTTTGTCAAAACATTTCTTATTGAAATAGTTTGAGCAATATTTATTGCAGTCTGTTTATCAAATGTGAAGTTGTTGCGTGTGATCTCAAAAAGCATATATCCTTTTAATGAGTAACGAAGTTCTTTTACACAGTTGAGCGAGGCAGTATCAAGCCAAAGGGTCCGGGTTAACATCTTGAGGTTATTCTCCTTTTTAACTAAAAAGAGTGTATAAAAGTCTTCATTTCTTACCATGTTTACTGAAGCAGCTTCAGGAATAGCCCGGCTAAAAAGGGATTGTAAGAGAAAATCTGGCGTGATACTGACATCGTATTCGGTATTGTAATTTAATGACGCATTTTTTCCTGTAAAAATAGTATTTTCTGCCGGAATATACAGCCAAAAATTTCCTTCAGAGCTTATAATGCTAAAAATAGTGGGCATCAGTTGTTGGTATGCACGGAGATAAAGATTGTCAGGCTGCTTAAACATAACGACGACTGGATACGACAATAATTCTCCGCTACTTTCATGAATTGTTATCGTGCCTGAGGCTTTAACAGTATCAATGAGCACAGCGCGGTCATTGATGACATTTTTAAGATCCAACGCTGAGGAAATCGACGGAACCACGTGCGGAGTGTTTTCTACCGACGGTGTTGTCACACACCCGCTTTGCACAACAAGAAAGAAAAAAACGCAAAATATACGTAACAGAATGGAATACATGGTGTAACGATAGCAGGAAAATTTGCCAAGAGCAAGATTTTTTCTTCTAAAAGTATATGATTGTGTGATACAGTATACCATTACAGGAATGAAGGTCAGATGTTCGTCTGAATGTACCCCGTGGAATAACAGTTTTGCAATTTCGCCGAAGGCAAATTCCACGGGGTTAATTCCCTGCCTACCGGCAGGCAGGCGGCACATTAGTTACCTTGCTGTCGCGGTGGTAACTAATGCCGTCATTAAAAGGAGAAATGGTATGAAAAAGATTTTTGATGATATTACTAAAACGGTGGGGAATACCCCATTAGTTAAACTCAAAAAAATGGTTACCGATACGACAGCGACGGTTTTAGTAAAGCTTGAGAGTTTTAATCCCGTATCATGCGTCAAGGAACGAATTGCTGTTGCGATGATTGAGGCAGGTGAGAGGGAGGGAAAGATCAAGAACGGAACGACGATTATTGAACCAACTAGTGGTAATACGGGGATTGGTCTTGCATTTGTCTGTGCGGTGCGAGGATATAAACTGGTGCTGACGATGCCCGATACCATGAGTATCGAACGTTGTAAATTGCTGAGTGTTTTCGGCGCTGAATGTGTCCTTACGCCTGGTGCAAAAGGAATGAAGGGGGCTGTTGAAGAAGCTGAACGACTTGTGAAAAAAAATCCTCATTCATATATGCCCCAACAATTCACTAATCCTGCTAATCCACAAGCCCATCGTGAAACAACTGCTGAAGAAATTTGGGAAGATACTGAAGGGACAATCGATATTTTTGTTGCTGGCATCGGAACCGGTGGAACGATCAGCGGCGTTGGAGAGGTTTTAAAGGAAAAACGGCCTGCGGTTCAGATTGTCGGTGTTGAACCCAAGGCTTCGGCGGTTTTATCAGGAGGCGCAGCTGGTCCACATAAAATTCAGGGGATTGGTGCTGGATTTATCCCGAAGGTATTAAATCGATCGATACTTGATGAAGTTATTACGGTGAGTGATATTGATGCAGCAAATACGGCTCGTGCACTTGCTAAGAAGGAGGGGATACTTGCCGGTATTTCGTCTGGTGCCGCGTTATGGGCTGCGCTTGAGGTTGCACGGCGGAGTGAGAATCAGGGAAAAACCGTCGTTGTTATTTTGCCGGATACCGGAGAGCGCTATCTTTCAACATGGTTGTTTGAATAAAAGAAGAATCCACGACAGGGAACCGGCACTATCTTTACTTTTTTTCCTGTGATTTTTTAAAGGTATAATAAATTCGGTACAGCGCGGTAAGGTGAGTACCAATTGCTAAAATCCAGAGTGCAACAGTAAGAAATGATGCAATTGATCCTACGGCAAGGAGAATAATCCGTTCAGGTCTTTCCATAAGGCCTACTGCACATTGTGGTATAACCAGTTCTGCGCGTGCCCGAATATAACTTACCAGGTAGGCACCGCTCATAACAGCAAGAAGCAGTATTGACCCGCCTAGATTACCGTGTTTTGAAAAAAAGAGAAGCAGCCCGCCAAAAATCAGAAGGTCCGAATAACGATCAACAACAGAATCGGTAAAGGCACCAATTTTTGTTACTGTATTTCCCACTCGTGCGACTGCCCCATCGAGCATGTCAAAAAGGCCGGCACAGAGAATTATGATACCCCCTTCAACAAAGAAGCCTTTATAGTAACAATAACCAGCTATTGCATTCATAACCAGTCCGGTGAAAGTAAGAATGTTTGGGGTTATCTTATGGTCATGCAGAAAGGAAGCGGTACGCCTAAGCGGCTTATTAATTTTTTTCCCAATGAGGTTTCTCAACATAGAAATACGTTGTAGTTTTATCGTTCGATAATGCCGTCAATGAATTTTTTGACGAGTTGTTTTGCGTCAGTGTCGCTGAATTGTTGTGGAGGATGTTTCATCGTGAAAGCCGAGATACTGATTAAAGAACCACCAATTTTTCTTTCACGAGCAAGCTGACAACAGCGGATTGCATCGATAGCAACCCCTGCAGAATTTGGAGAGTCTTCGACTGAAAGGCGTAGTTCTATATTCATGGGTACGCCACCAAAGCTGCGCCCTTCCATACGGATGAAACAAATTTTATTGTCATTTTGCCAGGGAACATAGTCGGACGGACCAATATGAATGTTTTCCTCCTCCAGCGGAGGATTTAATTGAGACTGCACCGCTTGAGTTTTAGAAATTTTTTTCGATTTCAATCGCTCACGGTTTAACATATTAAGGAAATCAGTATTACCGCCGGTGTTTAACTGATACGTCCGGTCTACTTTTACACCGCGATCGGAAAAAAGTTTTGCAAGAGTACGGTGTATAATCGTAGCACCGATTTGTGCTTTAATATCGTCACCAATACACGGAATATTTTTATCAGAAAACCGTTTTGCCCATATCGGATCTGAAACGATAAAAGCCGGCATACAATTGATCAAACTGACACCAGTTGAAAGACAGCATTCTGCATAAAATCGTGTTGCTTGTTCAGACCCGACAGGCAGGTAATTAAGAAGTATGTCGGCTTTGCTTTTTTGCAGTTCATCGGCAACGTCAACTGGTGTTTCATCAGCAGGAATAAAAGTACGGTGCGGTGGGTAGTTTTTCATATGGTTTGAAAAACCGTCTAATATATGTCCCATCTTAACGGGAACATTGATTTTTCCAATTGCAGTTTTAATAGGAAAGACACAGTTTGGTGGAGCATATATGGCTTGGTCGACCCTTTTTCCAACTTTTCGTTTATCAATATCAAAAGCAGCAACTACCTCAATATCATCGGGTAGATAACCGCCCAAATTATAATTCATTAAGCCTAAATATTGTGCGCCTTCGTGTTTATTATGGCGATAATAATCTATGCCTTGCAGTAACGAAGCGGCACAATTACCCACGCCGACAATAGCGATTTTTATTTTTTTGTTTTGTCCCATAACGTGTTATAAGAGTTTGTCTTAGTTGAAGATAAGATAGATATGAAAAATTAAGTAGGGAATTATATCATTTTTTCAGGTTAAATCAAATGATTATATAATAGGCATGGCTTACTTTTACAATATGCCCTAAGAGTTAAACAAGTTTTTTATTTCAATAGAAACTATTTTGTGATACAATGCTTCCCTTGGCATAGATGATTTTATAAGATGTGGAGGATTCACCCCGTTAGAAAATAGGGGTTTATTATTATAAGTAGTTGTAATATCGATATTTATAAATATTGACAAGACAGTGTATAATGCGTTTCTAACGGGGCAGGTAAGTTATGGTTAGTCTTCACGATGTAATGAAACTCGACCTAAGAATAGCCGAAATTACTGCTGCTGAATACCACCCCAACGCTGATAAACTCATAGTCTTACAGATAACAGTGGGAGATGAGAAACGACAGATTGTTGCTGGCATCAGGAAACACTATACACCGGAGGAACTGGTTGGTAAAAAAATTATTGTTATAGCAAATCTGGAGCCGGTTACCTTACGTGGCGTAGAATCACAGGGAATGCTTTTAGCTGCAAGTGATGATGAGAGAATTGTATTATTGGTACCTGAAAAAGATATTTCTTCAGGAGCCAAGATCAAATAATTGAGAAATAATAGTGAATAACATGAACATAACATACTGGGGGGTACAATGGGTTGGGGAATGAAAAACCGGATGAGCAAACTATTCCGAGCTGACGGGCATTGCTTTTTTTTACCTATTGATCATGGTTATTTTCAAGGACCGACGCGTTGTTTAGAGAGGCCGGGAGAGACCATTAGACCATTACTACCCTATTGTGATGCTCTTTTTGTAACGCGGGGGGTGCTCCGTTCTTGTGTCGATCCTTGTATTAACGTACCGATTATTCTAAGAGTATCAGGTGGTACGAGTATGGTAGGAAAAGATTTGGCGAACGAATCTCTTACAACGTCTATTGAGGAGATAATTCGTCTTAATGTAAGCGCTGTTGGCATTTCTATTTTTGTTGGTAGTGATTATGAACGTAAAACATTGCAGAATCTTGCCCAACTTGTTAATGAATGTGAAAAATATAGTATTCCGGTTATGGCAGTTACTGCTGTGGGAAAAGAGACTGAAAAAAGGGAAGCTCGTTATCTTGCACTCAGCTGTCGTATTGCTGCTGAGTTAGGCGCGCGGGTTGTTAAAACCTATTGGTGTGCAAAAGACTTTGATAAAGTAGTGAATGGCTGTCCGGTACCTGTCGTTATGGCAGGGGGACCGAAATGTAAAACAGAACGTGAAGTGTTTGACTTTGTATATGATGGTATGCAGAAGGGGGCGGTTGGCATAAATTTAGGAAGAAATGTTTGGCAAAATCCGCATCCGGTTGCTGTTGCCAAAGCGTTAGAAGCCATCATTCATAAAAATGCAACGGCTGAAGAAGCAGAGGCATTGTTTAATGAAATGAAAAGTTCAAAATAAAGGGAGTTATTCTTTATGGAACAGAGTACGCACATGCGCGTTGCCGTGTATTACAACAATAATGATATTCGAATTGAAGAGCGCCCGATTCCAAAGATTGGTCCTGGTGAAATCTTAGTCAAAGTAATGGCGAGTGGTATTTGTGGGAGCGATGTGCTCGAATGGCATCGTGTAAAGAAAGGACCTCGTGTTTTAGGACATGAAATTACGGGAGTTGTTGCTGATGTTGGTGAGGGAGTGAAAGGGCACTTGTTGGGCGCACGAGTTTTTGTCAGCCATCATGTTCCCTGTAATACCTGCAAATATTGCAAGGCAGGAAATCATACCGCGTGTGCAGTGTTGCATGAGGGCAATTATGATCCGGGTGGGTTTAGTGAATTTATTAGAGTGCCGAAAATAAATGTTGAAAATGGCATATATGTTTTGCCGGGGAACATTTCGTTTGAAAAAGGGACTATGCTTGAACCCTTAGCATGTGTTTTGCGGGGACAAAAGATAGCCGATATAGAAAAAGGGCAGACGGTTTTGATTTTAGGAAGTGGTGTTTCCGGGCTCCTGCATGCGCAGTTGGCAAAAATAAAATTGGCGCGAGTGATTGTAACTGATGTTAATGATTACCGCCTCAAAATAGCAGAAGAATTAGGCGCTGATGAGGTAGTTCACGTGAAGGCAGCAGATGAAAATTTAAACATTAAAGCGGATAGAATAATAGTATGCACGAGTGCCCCCCAAGCAGTGCAGCAGGCATTTAATTCGATAGATAGAAAAGGGGCTATCCTCTTTTTTGCCGTTCCTAACCGGAGTATTGAGATTCCGACTGCTGATTTCTGGCGAAATGAAATTACCATTACCTCATCGTATGGTGCCGCTCCTCGTGATTTAGACGCGTCATTGTCAATTCTTAATGGAGAATACATCAAAGTTAAGAGTCTCATCACTCATATGTTGCCTCTAGAAGAAATTCAAAAAGGTTTTCAAATTGCTGCAGAAGCAAAAGAATCGTTAAAGGTTGTGTTGAAGCCTTAATTAGGACTCAATCAGATCCGCCGTCTTTTTTAAAGACATTTGTTTTTGATGCCCTGTATGGGTAGGAGTGTCCACACTAAAATCGACTTGCTATTTCTTCTCATTAACGGTATTATTAATGCCTTCTTTAAAAGTAATAAATAGGTAAAGTAACAACAAAAAGGAATGTGAAAATCATGAAGATCATTATCGTCTTTCTTATGATCATTTCTTTACTGTTCCTTTTTAGGGACACAGATATCAGTAGCGCGGGAGAGAACAAACGTGATGGAAAAAGTAAGGCGGTCACTGAAACTTCTCAAAAGTCAACGCTCAATAAAGCGGGCGAAAAGATTAGTAAAGTTCCTGAAAAAGCGGGTAATATTTTTTTGAGAGGTTTTAATGCGTTTGGAAGCTGGTTAGATGAGAAGGCAGGACATCGTTTTGAAACAAAGTGGGATTCACAAAAAGCTAATCAGCCATCACCGAATCCGCAACATCAAGGGCTCAATAAAGATCCAGCACAAGGAATTTAGTGAATTAAGCAATAACCTCCGTATGTAGATTATGGCAGATATTAAACCATTTTGTGCCGTTCGATATAATAGTAAACACTTCAAGAAACCTTTGGTTTCCCCTCCTTACGATATTATTACAGAAAATCAAAGAGCTGAGCTTGCCAGTAATGAACATCATATGATTAATCTGGATAAGCCAGGCAGAGAAGATGATGAAGGTCGCTACCGGAAGGCAGCGGAGCGTTTTCGGGACTGGAAAGAACACAGTATTTTAGTTAAAGAGGAAGAGCCTTCCTTTTATGTCTATGCACAACGGTTTAAACATCCCGAGACAAGCGAATGTTTTGAGCGAACCGGATTCTTTACACTCGTCAAATTAGAAAAGCATTATGAAAATGCGATTTTCCCTCACGAGAAAACACTTTCTGCACCAAAGGTTGATCGTCTTAATTTAATGAAAACCACACAAGCACAATTTTCTCCTGTTTTTGGTTTGTATGATGATGAAAAAAACCAAGCCGATGCGGTATTTCAGACAGTGAAAGAAAGCAAACCACTCTATGACACCTATCACGATTATGACGGTACAGAGCATATCATGTGGCGTGTTTCCAATCAAAAACACACGGCAGCATTGAATGATATTCTTAAGGAACAAAAAATTATTATTGCTGATGGGCATCATCGGTATGCCACAGCATTGAATTATGCTCATGAAATGCGGCTTCACAACAGTGCTTCACTCAATAGTATGCCCTATGATTATGTATTGATGTGTTTAATCAATTTTAACGATCGTGGTTTGGTTATTTTGCCAACGCATCGACTGCTTTCTTTAAATATTGATACGAATCAACTTCTTAAACGACTAAAAGAGTTTTTTGTGGTAAAGACAAGTTGGCCCGAAGAAATTGAAAAAGCACTTTCACATAAAGTCGGCAATACACGTATGATTGGTTTATGCCTTGGAAAGGATAAAGGGAATTATCTTCTTGCTCTTAAGAATGAGGAAGTGCTTCGTGGTATCATACCAGAGAGTTCCTCGCAAGAATGGCGCACACTTGAAGTTAATCTCCTCTATTATGTGATTTTAAAAAAGATAATCAACATAAGCGACGAAGATTTTGAAACGAAAATTTCGTACAGCCATTCATTTTCTGAAACATTTAATACCGTAAACAACCAAGAAATAGCATGTACGTTTTTGTTACCTCCCTGTACGAAAGGAGACCTTGAACGGGTAACAGCAGCACATGAGGTAATGCCACAAAAATCAACGTACTTTTTTCCCAAAATTTTTTCTGGGTTTGTTTTATACGACATGAAACTAAATAAATAAAGGAGGTATTCTATGGAAATAAATATTCCACGCGGTGGTAGCGGTGGATTGCCACAATTTAAGTTTAATAAATGGGTTGTCCCGCTTATTATTGTTGTAGTTGTTTTTTCGTCGGTGGGGTCAGTCTTCTATACGGTAGCACCTGATGAAGTGGGGGTGGTAAAACGATTAGGACAATATGTTCGAACGACGAATCCGGGTTTACGGGTACGACTTCCCTGGGGAATAGAAACAGTGCGCAAAGTACGGGTGCAGCATTATTTTAAAGAGGAATTTGGATTTAGAACAAAACAAGCAGGGGTGAAAACTGAATATTATTCTCCCGAGGAATATGGGACACGCCGGCAGTTTTACAGTTTAGGAGAATATGTGAAGAAAACAGGACTAAGTTCACAAGATGTATTTTTAGCAGAATCATTAATGTTAACAGGGGATCTCAACGCAGCTCAAGTGGAATGGATTATTCAGTATCGTATTCAAGATCCGATTGCCTATGCTTTTAACATACGGGATATGCAAGGCACAGTCCGAAACATGGCAGAGGCAGTGATGCGGCAGGTGGTGGGCGATGCAACTGTTGATGAAGTGATTACGTATGGAAAAGACATTATTGAACAGCAGAGCCAAGAGAAGCTACAAAGTATTTTAGATGAATTACGAACGGGCATTAAAGTCACGAGTGTGGTGCTCCAGGATGTGAACCCTCCTTTACAGGTCAAAGATTCATTTAATGAAGTGAACGAGGCTCGTCAGGATAAAGAACGGTTTATCAATCAGGCCTGGCAAGAATACAATCGAGCAATTCCACAAGCAAAGGGAGAGGCAGAAAAACGTATCCGTGAAGCAGAAGGCTATGCGATGCAGCGTATTAATAGTGCACAAGGTGATGCAGAGCGATTTTTAGCTACGTGGGAAGAGTACCAGAAGGCGAAGGATGTTACTCGGCGCCGTATGTATCTTGAGGCTATGCGTGAGGTATTACCAAAGTTCCAACGGAAAATTATTATTGATGAAAATCAAACAGGTATTTTACCACTTCTTAATTTGAATGAACAGGAGGGTAATTAATATGAATAAGGTATTTGCACCTTTTATGATTATAGTATTATTGGCGGTATTGATTGTACTGGTTAGTTCAATGTATGTGGTTGATGAAACAAATCAGGTGGTGGTTACACAGTTTGGTGAGCCGATAGGTAAACCTATTAAAGCTCCAGGACTACATTTAAAAGTACCATTTATTCAACAGGCAAATTATTTTGATGACCGTCTCTTAGAGTGGGACGGTGAGCCGAACCGTATCCCAACGGAGGATAAGAAATATATTTGGATTGATACAACAGCCCGGTGGCGTGTTGAAGATCCGCTTAAATTTTTACAAACGGTCCATGATGAGCGTGGTGCACAATCACGACTTGATGACATTTTAGACGGGGCAACGCGGAATGTCATTGCGAAACAGAGATTAATAGAAGTTGTTCGGGACAGTAACCGTATTTTGTCTCTTGAAACATCAGAAGAAGATAAGATTATGGGACGTCAGTTTGAGAAAATTTCTGAAGAATCAGGACGTGATGTGATTACGCGAAAAATGTTGGAACGAGCAAAAGAAAAAGTGAAAGAATATGGAATTGACCTTGTCGACATTCGCATTAAAAGAGTTAATTATGATCCAAAGGTTCGGAATAAAGTATTTGAGCGGATGATCTCAGAGCGGAAACGCGCTGCAGAACTACTCCGTGCCCAAGGAAAAGGTGAACAGGCGCAGATTGAAGGAAAGGTGGAGAAAGAATTACAGCGAATCCAATCAGAAGCGTATCATACGGCACAGGGTCTCAAAGGTAAGGCAGATGCTGAAGCAATTAAAATTTATGCTGAAGCGTATTCAAAAGACCCAGAATTTTATTCATTTCTTAAAACGTTAGAAAGTTACCGTGAGACATTGGGTGCACAGAGCACTTTGGTCTTGACAACTGATAGTGAATATTTGAAGTATCTCAAGGAAATTTCTGGAGAGTAGAGAATGTTGAAGATTAAGCGGGCACTTATCAGTGTGTATGATAAAACCGATATTGTTCCTTTTGCGAAGAAACTGAGGGCACAGGGGGTTGAGATTATTTCAACCGGTGGAACACTTGCTACGTTACAAAAGAATAAAATAAAAGCAACATCCATTTCTAAGGTCACCTGCTTCCCGGAAATTTTAGAGGGAAGGGTTAAGACACTCCATCCTGTTATTCATGGGGGCCTGTTGTATCTCAGGGGGAATAAAAAACAGAGAAAAGAAGCTGCCGCTCATGGTATTAACCCCATAGATCTTGTGGTAGTCAATTTGTATCCTTTTACTAAGGTAATCCAAAAGAAAAACATATCATTAGCAACTGCCTTAGAAAACATTGACATCGGGGGGCCGACAATGTTACGAGCCGCAGCAAAAAACTTTTCCTCAGTTGCGGTCGTGTGTGATATAAATGATTATGACCTGATTCTCTCTCTCATGAAACGGCATAACGGTGGCATACCGCAAACTATTCTGAAAAAGTTAGCAGAGAAAGTGTTTTCCTTGACCGCTTCTTACGATGCAGCTATTCAGATATATCTCGCAAGTGATAATAAAGAAATGCCGACATGTCTTTCGTCTGTCTATAAGAAAGCATTACCGCTACGGTATGGTGAAAATCCGCATCAGAAGGGAGCATTTTATAAAAAAAGGGGAGATGCATTACCCTTTAAACAACTCCATGGGAAGGAAATTTCATACAATAATATTATGGATTTTTATGCAGCGCGTGAAATTATTAATGAATTTGTTAATCCAGCAGCTGCGGTTATTAAACATACGAACCCCTGTGGTATTGCAGAAAGTTGTACGCTTGAAGAGGCTATTAATAAAGCTATTTATTCAGACCCGCTTTCGGCATTTGGCGGCATTGTCATTGTCAATTGTCCGGTTGGAAGAGCAGGAGCAGCTCGGGTATTAGAGAAGTTAGCATTTTTTGAAATGCTTATTGCCCCCTCTTTTACTCCTGAAGCATTAGGGCTCCTTAAAACAAGAAAGAATCTTAGGATTATTGAAACGGGGGATAGTGCCCAGCGCATGGCACGAGAGCAGTTTATGTTGCGATATGTTGGTAATGGTATGTTAATGCAAGAGCATGATATTGCTATTAATGAGTATCTTCCTCAACTAAAAAAACAGATGAAAGTTGTTTCAAAAAGAAAACCGTCTTCAAAAGATATGACTGAGCTCATCTTTGCTTGGAAATGTGCAAAGGTAGTTAAATCAAATGCTGTTGTTCTTACAAAAGATGCGGGAACGATCGGCATTGGTGCGGGACAGATGAGCCGGATTGATGCAATGGAAATTGCATGTCGAAAAGCAGGCACACGAAGTAGTGATGCATATGTTGCAAGTGATGGGTTTTTCCCGAAGGCTGATAACATTACCGTAGCGGCCAAAGCAGGGGTGAAAGCAATTATTCAACCTGGTGGATCAATTCGAGACGGAGAAGTTATTGATGCGGTTAATAAGCATAACCTCATGATGGTCTTGACTGGAAAACGTCATTTCCGCCATTAATATTCCTCATGAAATACGAACACGCTCTCACGTATCTCAATTCGTTCGTTAATTATGAAAAGAAAAGTAACTATCAATACACACAGAGCTTTGATCTCGGACGAATTGAGCATCTTTTATTATTACTCGGTAGTCCACATCGACGTATTAAAAGCATTTTGATAGGTGGCACCAATGGTAAAGGGTCTACTGCAGCGATACTCCAGAGTATACTTCGTGAATCGGGTAGGCATGTTGGATTGTATACCTCCCCCCATATCATAGATATTCGTGAACGAATACGTATTAATAGTACCTATGTTACAAAAAAAGCTTTTTCGCAGGGGTTGGAGAGAATAAAAAGAGTTATTACTTATAGAAGGTGCAATAAAGCATGCGGTGAACGGTTAACATTCTTTGAAATTTTAACAGTCCTTGCAATCGACTTTTTTGCACGTGCACACGTAGATATCGCAATTTTTGAAGTAGGCCTTGGTGGAAGACTTGATGCTACCAATGTTTTGAGCCCGCTTTTTTCTATTATTACATCAGTTAGCTATGACCATGAAGATCTCTTAGGAAAGACATTGAACGCAATTGCGCGTGAAAAAGGTGGTATTATTAAGAAAAAGTCATGGCTTATTTCTGCTCAGCAAAAGAGAGACGTACAGAGAGTACTTGTTACTATTGCAAAGAAAAGAAAAACACGTGTTTTATTTAATAGAAAAGATTTTTCCCTTTCCTCAGTAAAACAGGTTACACAGGGATGGCAATTTAATTTTGAAAGATATAGAAATCTTTCTCTTCCCTTATACGGTGATTTTCAATTAGAGAATGTGTCTCTTGCATTAGCGGCGTGTAAACTATTAAGTGCCCGTTTTGGTTATACCTTATGTACCAGTACCATCAAGAATGGATTTCGAAAGATTTCATGGCCAGGACGTTTAGAAATTATCTCAAAAAAACCGCCGGTTATTTTGGATGGAGCTCATAATCCTGATGCAATACAGGCATTAGTGTCTTCACTGAAACGATTGTTTCCCAATAAAGGTATGATTATTATCTTTGCTGTTGCTCAGGATAAAAAATATGAAACAATGTTGTCGCTAATGCAAAAGCTGGGTAATCGTATTATCATAACCTCTAGTGGGCATAACCGTTCGTGCACTATTTCGATGTTAAAAAAACGAGCTATGCGACATTTTAAAGAGGTTCAACATGCACGCTCAGTAAAAGATGCCTATCGTTATGCGCTTAATAGTAGTAAAGACGGATCATGCATTTTGGCTACGGGATCGATATATTTAATTGGTGAGATAAAAAAAATGTTAGGGGGATAAATAGTGAGTCTGATATACGAAAAGGATACTATATGTGCAATTTCAACACCAATTGGTGAAGGAGGGATTGGCATTGTGCGGCTTTCAGGCGACAATGCGATTCAAATCGTTGATTCAATATTTAAACCAAAATCGAAGATTAACTTTCTGTCAGTGCCCTCACATACCATTCATTATGGTCACATTGTTGATAATAATAATACTATTATTGATGAAGTACTTGTGTGTCTTTATCGTGCTCCTCGATCGTATACCACAGAGGATATTGTAGAGATTAACACTCATGGTGGTATCGTTCTTACAAGGAGAATACTCGACATTCTTATTAACAAGGATGCTCGTCTTGCCGAGCCAGGTGAATTTACAAAACGCGCGTTTTTAAATGGAAGAATTGATCTTCCTCAAGCAGAAGCTGTACTGGATATTATTAAAGCGAAAACCGATTTAAGTGCAAAGGCAGCCTTAGAACATCTGGAAGGACAATTCTCCTCATGTATCGATGAGGTGAGAAGTCGATTAGTAGCATTATGCGCGCACATAGAAGCATATGTCGATTTTCCTGATGAAGATGATATCTCTTTTAATAATGAACAGCTGAGTGACGAATTTAAAAGGGTAGAAGAAACACTTGCTACTATGATTGATACATATAAAAATGGGGAAATATTGCGAGAGGGGGTTCATACGGTTATTGTCGGTAAACCCAATGTTGGAAAATCTTCACTGTTGAATACACTTCTTAATCGTGATCGAGCAATTGTTTCAAAGATTCCCGGAACAACACGTGATGCGCTTGAGGAGCTGATAGAAATTCATGGGATATTGTTTCGGCTTGTTGATACTGCTGGCATTATGAAAACTCCTCAACACGAATTGGATTACTTAAGTGTTGGAAAAACACAGCAGCATTATGAGAAAGGGGATTTAATACTTTTTGTTATCGATGGGTCACAAGCCCTTAGTGAAGCAGATCAAGATATCTATGAAAAGGTGCGGAAGAAGCATTGTATTATTGTTTTAAATAAAAGTGATTTGAAAAAATGTATTAATGAAAAAGATGTACGCGTCTGGTGTGGTGATGACGTATCCATTATAACAATTTCTATTGTTAACAAGTCGGGTATTGCCGCGCTTGAAAAAAAAATGGTAAACTTTGTTTGGAGCGGGAAATATGAGCAGCAGGGAGTATTAGTAATGCGTTATAGACACAAGAAAATGTTAGAGAAAGCCCTCATGCATATTCGTGACGCGTATTTACTCTTTAAACAAAAAGGTGAAATAGAATTGTTGTCCTGTGATCTGCGTGATGCACTTAATGCACTAAAAGAATTGGTTGGTGAAATTTATAGTGACGAGATACTAAACAGTATTTTTAATGAATTTTGTGTTGGGAAGTAAAATCTCAGTAGAAAACGCCTTACTATTAAATACATCGTTAGCGTTGTTCTAAAAAAGTCGTTCAATTGAGCAAAAAAAGGAAGTCTTTTGAAAAAAAATCCAGAAAAAATTACCTTTGTGACGCTTAAATATTTTTTGTCAAGAGAAATTTTTTATTATAAAATTTGTGAAAAACTTCATCTTGACTTTAATCCTTAGGGAGATATAATTACACTCATCTTCAGAAAAGAGCATCATCAAAATACGAAAGCAAATTTTTAAGGAGAAAATAAATGGCACACAAAATAAGTTCAGATTGTATTTCATGTGGCAGTTGTGAAAGTCAGTGCCCAGTCAACGCTATTGTAAAAGGGGAATCGATTTATACAATAAATGCTGAAACCTGTGTTGATTGTGGCGCATGCGTGAGTGCATGTCCCGTCAATGCTATTTCTTCAGAGTAGCTTTATAATGTAGCACGTGTCTTCAAAAGCATAGTAACAGGGTAGTAACAGTTAAAAAAATACGTAATTAACCATCCAGAAGTAAAGAAAATATAAGAAATTTTTTCCCTAAAATCATGACTTTAAGATAATTGAGATATAGGTAATTTATTCTTTGGCATTACAACATATAGTGTTATAATTTAAGTCAAATACAACATATGCCGTTAATTTGAATATACACGATGTCATAAATGAACGTAAAGGAAAGTGCATTATGGACCAAAAAGTAGGGGTAGGCCGCGAGAAAACGGAGGACAAAACATTTTTTTCTTCCAAGGAAAAGCCTTCATGCCAAAAGAAGGCTTTAAGGCTTTCTGAAAATGCCCTTATCGTACTTAAAAGGAGATATTTAAAAAAGAATGAAAAAGGGGAAATCGTTGAAACCCCTGAGGAACTTTTTACACGCGTTGCACACCATATTGCCTCTGCTGAAAATATGTATCATACCAAAAAGGGGGTTGTCGAACTTGAAGAGCAATTTTATTCAATGATGGCTGAATGTAAGTTCCTTCCTAATTCACCAACCCTTATGAATGCGGGGAGACCGCTCGGCCAGTTGTCAGCATGTTTTGTGCTTCCTATTGATGATTCCATGGAATCAATTTTTGAAACGTTAAAAAACACTGCTATTATTCATAAGTCTGGCGGCGGGACGGGATTTTCTTTTTCTCGTCTGCGGCCGGTCAATGATATTGTTCAATCAACAAAAGGAATTTCATCAGGCCCTGTTTCTTTTATGAAGGTCTTTGATTCAGCCACTGAGGCAGTAAAACAAGGAGGCACGCGCCGTGGTGCTAATATGGGGGTATTGCGTGTTGATCATCCGGACATCCTCGATTTTATTGCGTGCAAAAAAGAAAACGATAAAATTACTAATTTTAATATTTCGATTGGTGTCACCGAAAAATTTATGAAAGCTGTCGAGAATAGTAGTGACTACGAACTGATCAATCCACGCTCAAAGAAATGTGTCGAAAAATTGAATGCCCGCACAGTATTTAATACTATTGTTGATCTTGCATGGTGTAATGGTGAGCCGGGTATTATATTTTTAGATAGAATTAATAAAGATAATCCTACTCCCAAGGTAGGTGAAATTGAAAGTACCAATCCGTGTGGCGAACAGCCGCTTCTTCCCCATGAATCTTGTAATTTAGGGTCGATTAATTTGTCAAATTTTGTTGTTAATGGTCATATCGATTACAAAGAATTAGAGCGCATTGTAAAGCTGACTGTTTGTTTTTTAGATAATGTCATCGATATGAATAAATTTCCATTACCCATAATTGAAAAAACGACAAAGGCTAGTCGAAAAATAGGATTGGGGGTTATGGGCTTTGCGGATATGCTCATAAAACTAGGAATTTCCTATGCTTCAGAAGAAGGAATTCTGATGGCAGAGCGGATTATGAGTTTTATTGATCAAAAATCAAAAGAAGCTTCGGTAGAATTAGCGCAAGAGAAAGGGGTTTTCCCTAATTTTGCTGGTAGTGTCTATGATTCACGCGAGGGAATGCCAATGCGTAATGCCACGACCACCACCATTGCGCCGACCGGTACCATAAGTATTCTGGGCGGATGTTCATCTGGTGTTGAGCCGCTTTTTGGGGTTGCATTTGTACGAAATGTGATGGATAACGATAAGCTTGTTGAGGTAAATCCACTCTTTGAAGAGATTGCAAAGCGAGAAGGGTTTTATTCAGCAAAGTTGATGGAAAAAATAGCTCAAAAGGGATCATTAAAAGATATTCCAGAAATCTCTGAGCACTATAAGCGAATTTTTGTAACTGCGCATGATGTTTCGCCAGAATACCACATGAAAATGCAAGCAGCATTTCAAAAATTTACTGATAATGCTGTTTCAAAAACGGTTAATTTTCCGCATTCAGCTACTCGAGAAGATGTGGCTCAAGTATATCTTTTGGCATATGCTTTAGGATGCAAAGGTGTAACGATTTATCGTGATGGTTCCCGTGATCAGCAAGTGCTTACAAAAGGTAGCCAAGTGAGTGAGTCAAAAGAAAGCAAAGATGCGTCTCATGAGCCTATGGTAAAACGAATGAGGCCAAAGACCCTTATAGGGCGAAGTATACAAATGGAAACAGGATGTGGTCCTTTATATGTAACCATTAATGAAGACGAAAAAGGATTATTTGAATTGTTCAATAATATCGGTAAAGCCGGGGGGTGTGCTGGTGCTCAATCAGAAGCTATTGGCCGACTGGTATCTCTTGCATGGAGAAGTGGCGTTGCAGCTGATTCTATTATTAAACAATTAATCGGTATTAGCTGTCACCGACCGAAAGGGATCGGAAATAATAAAATGTCTTCATGTGCTGATGCAATTGCTAAAGCTATTCGTTTATATCTTAAAGATAAAGGAACGATTAATATATCGCCCGTTGTTGACGAAATTATTTCTCGCGGTGCGTGTCCAGAATGTGGTGGTGTTATTGAACATGAAGGTGGCTGTGCTGTTTGTCGTGCTTGTGCGTTTTCTGAATGTGGATAATAGTATGATAAAGAGTAGTTGTTTTAGATAGCAAATATCCAAGGAGGGGCACTCGTGCCGTGCCTGATGTATGAGGAAGGATTGAGGTGGTCACATTAGAATATGTGGTCATCTCATTTTTTTTGTATCTGTATAAGATACAAGAGGAAGGAAGGATTGTAACGTAAGTGATGTACTGTTT
>JAHJGZ010000141.1 GCA_018823795.1 Candidatus Omnitrophota bacterium | reverse complement strand
CATGCGATTTATCATAACACACCGCGTGTACGAGCAAAGCGTTTACGAAAGCTTGTGTCACTCGTCCATCGCTATGGCATTGCGAATCTCATTATTAATCGATCTGTCGAATACGATAAAAACTTTGACGAATTTCTCAATTTATTAAAAACACAATACCCGTTAGCACATCAGTCCGCTTTTATCTCTCGGGATGTATTATTGTCGAAGCATCTTTTTTTTTCCGTTGATGTTTTTAACCGCAAAGTGAGTATTTTATATAATCATCATCATGCAGAACCATATCTCAAAAAGCTTTGTGCTTTTATGAAGAATAGTATTAAAAGGGTCAACGGTCAACTCGAAGATATGAATGCACGCACACCGCTTGCATTACGGAGTGGATTACATCATCGTTATTCTACGTTGCTTACCCGTCATTTTGGACTTAATAGCTCATTTTGTATTAGTGGTAAGTGGATAGATTCATCCTATGCCAAGTGGGTTGTCACAAAGGATACTCATCAGTTACATATACGGCTTGAGTGGCCTCATCTTCCTATTGTTCAAGAATGGGCCGTCCAGTGTAGCGATGGCAACATACAATGGAACGTAAAAACATGGTTTAACGAGGATGCAGATATTACGCAAATAAAAGCGGGTATCTATTTGTCCGGAGATTATATCAAATATTTGTTTATGCATGAGTGGTATGACTTGCCGGCGTGTTTTGATAGTGATTGGCATGATATTTTTCTTCCAACCCTGTCGACAATGATGCGATCGGATAATGCGGGTAATAATTTGCCTGATGTAAAAATAACCGTTGCGGCAAATAAAGACATTGCTTTGCAAGTGCAAACAGCACCTGCTGACCTGACTGCGCGTATGATCAATGTCTGCTGTGTTGGCGATTCATTACTGGACCGGACATCAGAGCAAGACAAAAGGAAAGAGTTATTGTTTACGAAAGAAAAGCCATTACTTTTTAATGTAGCAGCAGATTTTCTGAACAGTGCGCATTAACATTTTTCTCAGCACATAAAAAACAGGTAATTTCAGATAATAATAACGAAACAATTATGGATATGACAAACAAAAACAATGAATTTTTTGACATGATTCTTATTGCTACCCCACCTTTTCAAGTTGATAGACCTCCGTTAGGTGTTGGATACTTGAGCTCTTTTATCAGGACCAAGGGATTTACTGTTAAGGTGATGGACCTTAATATCAAACTTTTCAAAGACAGCGATGACGATAAAAGAAAAATGTGGGCAAAAGATGCGTTGCTTAACCCGAACAATTTAAATAATACGGACCTATCATTGCCAGAATGTTTTGGTCAAGAATTTATTGAAGCTTTTTACAAGGAATTAAGAGAGGCTATCGATACTATCCTCGGGATTCCATCAAGGATTGTTGGTTTTTCAACAACGTCTGCCAGTGTTTTTGTTGCGCAATATATTGCCCATCAGATAAAGTTATGTCAGCCTTCAAAAATTGTTATATTCGGAGGCCCTGGATTTATGGATCATTTTTTTGAGGTAGATAGGCAGCATCTTATTGATATTTTCGTCGTTGGCGAAGGAGAAATGCCACTGCTTAATATCCTTACTCGTTTTAGGCAACATCAAACACGAGAAAGTCTTTTAGGAATTAAGGGAACAATAATGTGGCGTGATAGTGAGTATCAACGCTTTTTACCACCCGATAATGTTAAATGCATAGATGATATCCCATTTCCTACATTTTCGAAATTTGATCTTAATGATTATGATACGGGGCAGGATGGCTGTTGTTTACCATTGATTATTAGTCGAGGGTGCATTAATCAATGTAGCTTTTGTGTTGATTGCCATCTTAATGGTCCCTATCGTTTTCGTTCACCAGCAAATGTAATAAAAGAAATTTTATATCATGTACAAGTCAACAAAATTAGTAAGTTTGCCCTTAATGATTTACTTTGCAATGGAAACTTGAATCAACTGGAAGAGATTTGTGATTTGATAAACGCTCATAATTTAAACATTCAATGGACAAGCAATGCGGTGGTGAGAGAGGGAATGACTCAGAACTTGTTTATTAAAATGAAAAAAGCGGGTTGTTACTTACTCGATTACGGTCTTGAGTCGGGATCTGATATAGTCTTGAAGAAAATGAATAAACGATATACTGTTGGTGTGGCCCAGGACGTTATTCGGATGACTCATGGAGCCGGTATTATAACCGCAGTAAACATTGTTTTAGGATTTCCCGGTGAACGCGAGCATGAATTTAAAGAAACATGTAAATTTATCGAACGGAATAGAAAATTTATTGACGTTATAGGTTCTGTCTCAATATTTACGCTAATGCCCGGTACGGATGTTGCGAAAAGTTATCAAAACTATGATATATGTTTTCCTTTTCAAGAAGAAAAATATAAATTTTGCGTACTTGATGACCAACCAGTGAAAATTGATCAACGTTTTTGTGTGAACGAAGATAATATTCCACAAAGCCGTGCACAGCGTTTAAGAGAATTTATGACCTTTCTTTATAAAGTCAATTTACCATACCTTGTTATTAATCGGCCGGTAGAACAAGATAATGATTTTGATGAGTTATTAAAGTCGTTAAAAATAAAAAGTGAGGCGAAACACCAATCTGCTTTTGTGCCGGATAATATAGTGCGGTCAAGATTTTTATTCTTATCATTAGATGTTGTTAGCAAAAAGGTTAATATTTTATATGATGCTCATCCGTGTAAGACAATGAATGTCGGAGAAATTTTATTTAAGAATAAAAAGCAGTTAGGTGATAGGTATTCTATGCTGTTAACACGTCATTTTGGTTTGAATAGTTCTTTTTATGTGGATAATCAATGGTACGATTCTTCGTGCGCAAAATGGTTTGTAAGAAAAAGAAATAATCGCGTGTGTTTGCACATTCAATGGTGCCGCATTCCTATTTTTCAGGAATGGACGCTATGGTGTAAAGGTAGAAGTATGCAATGGAGAATTAGAACATGGTTCGAAAGAGGAGTAAATGTTGCACAAATTAAGGCAGGTATATATTTAGCCAATGATTATAGGAACTATTTTTCTAACGATGAGTGGCATAGCTTTCCTGCGGTCTTCGATAATGATTGGCATGACGTTATCCTTCCTTCTTTATCAACCAGCGTACGAAATGGTAATAGCAGTAATGATTTGCCCACTATTAATATTAAAGGCACCTCAAATAGAGACATTGCTATACAGGTTCAAACGACGCCGTCTCATTTATCCGCACGTATGGTGAATGTATGTTATTTAGTTAAGGCTTCTTCTCAACATGGGTTACCAGTTGGTGCGATTGAAGAGCAGATATTGTTTACCAAAAAAAATCCGTTAGAGTTTAATATTCAAGCGAATTTTTTATCTAAAAATATTAACCGGTGATTGCTTGCCGGGGGAAATTGATGTGAAAATAAAGCGATAGAATATATGGCAACGAAAAATCCTGTTGATATCCTTCTTGTTAGCCTTCCACCGTGGGGTGTTGATACGCCACCTTTAGCCCCTGCATGCCTTAGCGCATATTTGAAAAATAAAGGTATGCAGGCAGATATTTTTGATTTCAATATCAAACTGTACAACCTGATTCCTGAAAAATACGATTATTTGTGGACGATGAATTATTCTCATCTGTGGCGACAACATCATACTTTTCATCAGATACAGGAAGTCTTGGATGCCTATATAACTCCCTTAATAGAAGAGATTATTAATCATCCTGCACCGGTTTTGGGATTTACATTGCCAACCAATTGCTCGGACATACTCCTTTCAAAGATTATTAAGAAATTACGAAAGAAGAAGCGTTCGAAAACACTCATTCTTGGTGGCGTTTCGGTAAGCATCAAAGCACAACGCGATCAGCTGCTTGCCTTGCTCCACAATAACGTTGATTATTGTGTTGTTGGTGAAGGGGAAGAAGTCTTATATGAAATAATGCAGCTCTATGTGAGTAATAGAAAAGAAGAAATAAGCAATGTTAAAGGTGTTTTATCGAAAGAAAGTTTTCATAAAAACATACTTCCCCGTATTGTTGAAAACCTTGACTCATTGCCGTTCGCGACCTTTGATGATTTTGAGCTCAAAGAGTATAAAGTTCCAACAAGTTTTGTAATGGAATTTTCAAGAGGATGCATTGGGAGATGTCCCTTTTGTGATTTTAAAAGTGTCTCTCCATTGTATCAGACAAAGTCGGCATCGTATATTGTCCGACAGATACAGCATTATAAAGAGAAATATCATATGAATCATATCAGTGTGTGCGATGCGGCAGTCAATGCACATATAAAAGTTTTAGGGGATGTATGCGATTTACTCATTAAAGCAAACCTTTCGGTGAGAATTAGTGCGCTTGCGATTCCGCGCAAGGAAATGACAGAAGAATTATTGAAAAAAATGAAGCATGCTGGTTTTTATCGTTTGGAATACGGTGTTGAGAGTGGTTCAAATAAAGTCTTAAAAGCGATGAAAAAAATATTTTCTGCTGATGATGCAGAGACGGTTGTTCGAACAACCCATGCAGTGGGCATCCGAACGTATCTTTATTTTATTGTAGGATTTCCGGGGGAGACACAACGGGATTTTGAAAGCACCAAAGCCTTTTTGAGACGAACCGCTGATTGTATTACTATGATAAAATCGATAAATCCACTCTTTCTTATGGCGGGTTCAGAGTTATTTTTACATCATGAAAAATACAGCATTGTTTTTTCAGACGTGAATCCTGACACTGATTGGAGTATTCCGAAAGAGAATAACACGCGGCAGACAAGAGAAAAGCGGGTATATGAATTAAAAAGACTTGTAGAAGATTTACAGATTGCATTTACCGAGGAAGCGGAATGTAGTGAGTTTACAAAGGATGTTTTAAAAAGTAAAGAGGATAGAGAAGCTATCAGTGGAAAAGTCGATGTGCTATTGTTGAATATACCATGGATTGAGCAGGGTAAACATGGAGTACGGGCAGGATCGCGTTGGCCACACGTCAAGGATCAACCTGAGAACGAATATCTTCCATTTCCTTTCTTTCTTGCGTATGCAACGAGCCTGCTGAAAAAACATGCTATTCAGGCGAAATTACTTGATGCTATTGCCGAAGGTCTCAGTATAGAGGATACGCTTCATGCTATTGAAGAATATGATCCTTCTTATATTGTGATTGAAACATCGACCGTGACGCTTCATCACGATATTGCTTTTATGAAATCAATGCCTCGAAAACATAAAATTATTTTTGTCGGACCTGAAGTGCATATTTGGAACGAAGAGTTTTTAAAGAAAAATGTACGCGTTGATTTTACGATAAAAGGTGAATATGAATATGCACTTCTTGAATTGATAAAAGCTTTTAAGAGTAATCAGTCGCTTGAATTGATTAACGGTTTGCGATTTCGAAAGGGAAATAACATTGTCGTAAATCCTGACCGCCCCTTATGTCGCATTGATGACTTGCCGTGGCCGGAGCGGAGGGATGTCCCGCTCGATCGGTATAATGATACTCCTGGAAATATTCCCATGCCGTCTGTTCAAATGCTTGCATCCAGAGGATGCCCCTTTGGCTGTATTTTCTGTCTATGGCCGTCTGTAATGTATGGAGGACGTAATTATCGCAATAGGCATTATGTAGATGTTGTTGACGAGATGGAGTTTTTAGTCAAAAAAGGATTTAAGTCAATTTATTTCGATGATGATACATTTGGGCTCGATAGGGAATGGGCGATAAAGTTTTGCCAGGAGATCATAAAGAGAAATAAATACGGGCGGATTAATGTTCCATGGGCAATGATGACACGAGCCGATTGTCTTGATGTTGAAGTATTGCGCCTGATGAAGGAAGCGGGACTTATGGCGGTCAAGTATGGCGTTGAAACAGCATCTCCTGATTTGCTTCGAATTGCGGGTAAAGAATATGATCGCATACGAATGGAGTATATCATCAAGGAAACTAAGCGATTAAAGATTAAAGTGCATTTGACCTTTACCTTTGGGCTACCTGGTGAAACACATCGATCGGCTAAGGACACTATTTTTTATGCCATTCATTTAAATCCTGATTCGGTACAGTTTTCTATTACAACGCCGTTCCCGGGAACAAAATATTATGAAGATGCAAAACGGATGGGAACGTTGATATCTGAAGATTGGACAAAATATGATGGTAACTACCATTCGGTTATTAAAACAGATCAACTGAGCCCCCAACAGTTAGTGGACTATAAAAATAGAGCGTATCTTTTGTGGGGGATCTTTAGTCGCTTTCGTCACCGCAGTAAGTTATTGTTTCAGCTGTCATGCATATATATATATATGCAGCTCCTTGAGCATACGCAACTGAGTGGAATAGTGAACAATTATTTAAATCAAAAATTTGTAATCGTCATAAAAATATTTAAATGGTTTCTTTATTTGATGAAACCTATCGAACAACGATTGCGCTGTCTTGGCATTTTCCATGGAGAGCGAGCGTTTATTGGGCCCAGTCTTATGCAGATCGACTTAACCAATGATTGTAACAATGATTGTATCGGTTGTTGGTGCAATTCTCCATTGCTGGAAGAAAGACGATTAACTCCTGCCGAGAAAAATGTGCATATTTCTTTTCCGGTTGTAAAACAGCTCATTGATGATGCAGCGGCAATGAAGACGAAGGAAGTCTATTTAGCAGGAGGAGGGGAGCCGTTTATGTATCGCGATATTATGGAAGTGATTCGATACATAAAACGGCGAGGGATGTGTCTGTATATTAATACTAATTTTACGCTTCTTGATGTTCCGAGAATTCACGAACTTATCGGACTTGGCGTGGAACATCTTACCGTAAGTATTTGGGCAGGAACACCTTCGGTGTATTGTAAAACCCATCCTAATAAGGATGCCGCGACATTCATTCGGCTGGAAAATATGTTGAAATATTTACAAAGCCTAAAGCCATTCCATCAATCCCCCTATGTAAAAATATATAATGTGATTTCAAATCTCAATTATCATGAACTTGACTATATGTACGATTTTGCATTACGTACAAAATCACACTCTGTAGAATTTACGGTTATTGATACGATTCCTGGTAAGACCGATGTTTTGATGTTAAATAAACAACAGATGAGTGAACTGCGAGCCGCTGCTGTGAAATTGAAGCAACGGGTTGAACAATTACGGCTTGACGGCCAAACGCCCCCGATCCTTTTT
>JAHJGZ010000140.1 GCA_018823795.1 Candidatus Omnitrophota bacterium | reverse complement strand
GTTGTCGTTAAAGAAAAACGTGTTGAAATATCTTTTCAGGACACGGGCTGCGGCATTCCAAAGGAAGATCTTGAAAAACTTTTTGGATCATTCTTCTCAACAAAAAAAGATTCGATGAATCTGGGGCTCGGTTTATCAATTTCAAAACGTATCGTCGAAGAGCATCAAGGAACGGTTACGGTAGCAAGTGAAGTAGGAAAGGGAACTACTTTTACTATTACGATTCCAGAAGCATAAGGCGTGACGGTTAATAAAAGTCAGATTCATATGTGGTGTCGTATCCCGCCCTTTTTTAACCGCATTATCCCAAAAGGGCGGGATTAAATTCGACCATAAAACTTATGTTCACTTCGTTCCATAAGTTTTGGTCTCATTTAAAGTATCGGTTTGCCTGCCTGACGGTAGGCAGGAATGTACCCCCACACCAATTGTATGAGGCGCTTTTAAGAAGAATTTGAATTGTTTGAAATAATTGGTGTGGGGGTTAATTCGTCCCTTCCTATATTAAATTAAATAATGAAAAGGGACTCATTTATGGAGGTGTGCTCATGAATAAATTTAAAGATGCAAGTAAGTGGTTTTTTGAAGCAGGAGATGGTTGCCAGGAACTTGAAAAGAAGTGTTATTACAAGGGGTTATCACTATTGGCAGATGGCCTGGATGAGCTGCGTGAATTATTAGCTCAACGAGATAAAAAATAGCTCGGGGAAAAATGATCAACCATTCTGAAGAGTAAATAACCTATGGTGCCGAAGAAATATATAAGACTTTCTATTTTTTTTTCTGCCATAGTATATCTTTACCTCATATATCCCGCATCTTTTTTTGCTGAGATGATTGTTCTGAAAGATGGCTCTCGCATTGAAGGAAACATAATTTCAAAAGATGATAGCGGTATTACCATTAAAATGCACTATGGTGAAATGTTTATTCCTCGTAAGAATCTACCGGGCGATGTTTCAATACAAGAAAAGCCTGATACGCCAAAACGTGCCCGGCAGGCTCTTTCTGAGGAAAAATGGTCTGTTACAAAGGCGGGGACTATTCTTCAAATTGGGTATGGCTCACGAAAACATTTTGCTCAATACGCGGCTTTACATTTAGATAGTAGTTACTTTCGGATGAATTATGGACCCGATTCGGGATGGGGAACTTCCGTCGTTATTTTGCCATCATTATGGACCCGCGGTACCTATATTCAAGGAGGAGCAGTATCCTGTACCTGGACCGTCGAAGGGGACTATCTGAGCATAGATTTTACGGGGCAGATAGCAACGTTAAAAGCAAGCGGTACCATTCGGATTTCACCCCCACGACGAAACATGCTTATCGCTAAGGTCAATGTTAGTGTTGATGGAGACGTACCGCTTGATTACCATCGTGGCGAATCGTTTAAACCAATGTTCCTTTCATCAATGAAGATTTCTGATACTCAGTGGGATACACAGCAAGTATGGTGTGGGACAAAATCGTTTTCAATTCCCCGCGAAGGATGGAGTAATAAAATGAGTAGAAAAGGGAAACATTTTGGATTAAAAGGGGGTACTTCTGACTGGAAGAAGAATGCGCCGACAATTACCATTCGTCTTAGTAAGCAGATGCATATTCAGGGATGGGTTACGAAGAGTGATAATCCAAATCACGACAATGTTGGTTTGTGGGCGGCGTCGAAAGATGTGCAGCCCGCATGGTCATATACGATAGTTGCAAAGCCGTAGTGCGTGGAGACGCTTCTTGTTTTTGATTTTTAAAAAATAAGAAAGGCGTCTCCTTTTGTTTGCGTTAAAGGATAATGGGCAGTATAATATAAAAAATGAAAGAAGGAATAATCTTGTTTTATAAAAGCGATGAGCGGGGTACCCTCTATGAAAAGAATATTGATCGTTGATGATGAAAAAGAAATATGTGATGTACTGGTCGAACTTTTTTCGCCAGACTACGAAACAGCAGCCGCATACAACGGAATAGAAGCACTCAAATTGGTAACGGCACAGTTGCCCGATTTAGTGGTTGCCGATTTTAAAATGCCGCTTCTCGATGGCATATCACTCATTGAGCGTATTGTACGATTACCTGACAGTGAAGACATGAAGTTTATTTTAATTTCAGGATTTCTCGAAAATGCCATACTCAAGGAATGGAAAAACTCAATACCGGGCAGAGATGTCAGGTGTTTCCAGAAACCGGTTGATATGGCAAAGATGGAAGAAGCAGTCAAGAAGCTCTTGTACGATTAGTTTTTGTGCACGAGGGAGGAAGGTGTGAAAAAGAATATATACGTACTGTTTCTTGTTGTTAGTAGTATTATTTTTATATCTGCTACTGCCCGTTCTGAAGATAGTCCTTCTGAGGTGGATCATGCCACCATCCAGAGCCAACGTAATGAAACACCTTCAAATAGCATTGAGTTAAAACGACGATTAATTGACACGCAAAAAAGAATGTGTGAATACAAGGCAGATTTAGCGCTTGCGGAAAAAAAAGTAAAAGATTATATCGTCTTAAAACTACGCTTCGATGACCTTAAAGAATCTATTGATGAACATGCTTTTATGCTCACACAGCAGCAAGAAGCATATCGAGTGTTGCAAAGAGATTACGAGGCGCTCCAGGCCATTGCTCAGGGACAGGAAAAACAAATGGCGGATATTATTCGACAACGTGAAAAGTTTAAGGGGTTTGAAGAAAAGTATGCGGAAAGTAAAGAGACCTTCAAAGAATATCGTTATGCTATGAAACAACAAGTAAAAGCATATGCAAAGTTACGGAAGGAACATGAAGCACTGGTAGCGTCGGCTGCAAAACAGGAAGAAGAACTTACGCGCATAAAACAAAAAAATTATGATTATAATGTTTTGGAAAAACAATTCAATGAAACCAGAAAAGCCGCTGATGATTATCGGAAACACTTTACCGAGGCGGAGAAAAAATATCGAGAAAGTGAAGAACGTTTCAATGCCTATAAAAATTCTGTTGCCATACAACAGAATATGCACACAACATTAATACAGAAACAGAAGACGCTTGAAGCACAGATAGCCACACAGGAAAAAGAACTTGCCACTCTTCAGGAAACACGAGAAGCACATGCTCTTTTACAGAAACAGTATAACGAAGTAAAAGCGGTGCGTGATGATTATGAGAAACAATTACAAGATATTTCGAAAAAATATAAGGATGGAGAGGTTACTATCAGTACGTATAAAAATAAGCTTATGGCACAAGAGGAAACATATAACGCATTATTAGAAAAAAACAAGCAAGTTCAAGCGCGCGCTGAGGAGCAAAAAAGTGAGCTTGACGGACATCTCAAAAAACGTCGCAATTATAGTGATTTAGAAGAAAAGTATCAAAAGGTGAAGGCTGCCGCGGAGCAGGATAAGAATGAACTGATTGCCGCTGAAAAGCGGTATAAGGAAATTGAAGTTGACCACCGCAAATATAAAGATGACTTCAAAGCACAAAAGGATACCTATGAAAAATTATTAAAACAACATGAAAAACTTAAAGCAGAGCAGAAGAAACTTGTGCGTGATCAAAAAAAGGGGAATGAATACGCTCAGTTGAACAAAGAGTATAAAAAAATGGAAATCGCACGTGATGAATACAAGAATAAATTAACCGCTCTTAAAGAGAAGCATGAAACAAGTGAGCCTGCCATTGATGAATACAAAGAGGCACTAGATAAACAAAAAAAAGCATATGCGGATTTAGAAGGTGAATATAAAAAAGTTAAAGCGACGGTTGAAGAATACAAGAAACAATTAGTTCAGATGCGAGACACATTGCTTGCAGCTCGGCATTAGACAATTCTACGAAAAGCCCGCCCTGATAAAAATAGGCGATTATGAAAAAGAAAGAAAAGCCCCTCTTTAAACGGATACGAAGACAGTGGATAATTGACCCTCAAACACAGGTGAAGAAAAGTAAAAAAAAATACAATCGACAACAAAAGAAAACAGTCATACCTGATGATGATGAGAGGGACCATGACGTTGGATTGTGAGGCACACATAAAAGATATTGCACAGCGTTTGACGCAGTGTCGCAGTATTCTTTTTATTACCGGAGCAGGTATATCAGCCGATTCTGGATTACCGACCTATCGTGGGTTAGGTGGATTATATAACGATACGACGACCGAGGAAGGTATTCCTATCGAAACAGTGTTAGCGGGAGAGATGCTTACGAAGCAGCCTGAGGTTACGTGGAAGTATCTTTCTCAAATTGAAAAACAATGCCGTAGTGCGACCTTTAACCGGGCACATGCCGTTATTGCAGCGATGGAGCGGCATTTTGATCGTGTGTGGGTACTAACGCAGAATATTGATGGCTTTCACCAGGTAGCCGGCTCTCGTAATGTCATTGATATTCATGGTGATATGCATAAGCTTGTATGTCAAAAGTGCTACTGGAGAGACGAAGTCGCAGATTATAGTTTGATTGCTCTACCACCTCGTTGTCCTGCATGCAAAGGTATTGTTCGTCCAGAAGTTGTGTTTTTTGGTGAAATGTTGCCCGAGCGACAATGTCAGATACTAACGAAAGAACTGGATAAGGGATTTGATATTTATTTTTCAGTTGGTACGACCAGTGTTTTCCCTTATATCCAACAGCCGATTGTTGATGCTCAATTGCACAGCCGTCCGACCATCGAAATCAATCCTCACAATACCGTCATTACGCATATGGTCGATATTAAACTATCGTTAGGAGCTGCTGAGGCATTGGACAAAATATGGCATGCCTATCAAACGCTCTGAATAGGAGACAATACAAATGAATAGAGTAACATTTTTTCGCAGACTTGGATTGATTTTGAAAATTGCAGGAATCCTTGTCTTTGTGATAGCAGGTTGCAAGGCGTGTTATACCACGACTCATCGTGATAGTACTCTCATCGCTACACCACATGTTAAGACCTCGGTAGACAATAATTCATTTTCTCAATAACCCGCATATGATACCGAATGATGTTAAAATTGATAGTACAGAAATTCGATCTGCTGAGCATTGATTGAAAAGAGACATAACAAAAACAAGATCGCACAGATAAGAGCTGTTCGTAGATGTGTGTTTGCCGTATATGCATTCGAGTTTGGAAAGACGTTAACACTTATTATCAGTAACAAATTAAGCACTGAAAGTTGTATGAGTTGCGATGAGGCTGCGACATGGTTTTTTGAGAATGTAAACAATGAGATAAAAAACGATTGTGCCATTGCCATGTCTCGGCTTCTGAAAAGTACCCATCCGATAATAACAAAAAATAACGTACCCGCTCTTTGTAGTATGCTGGGCAGAGTATCCCAATTTTTTTTCATCACATGATAGCCGATAATGAGAAGAGCATGATATATTCCCCATAGTACGAATGTCCACGCAGCACCATGCCACAGTCCTCCTATGGTTAATACGATTAAAATATTGATTAAGGTATTTCCTGTAGAACCGTAACTGCCTCCCAGCGGGATGTATACATAGTCCCGTAACCAGGTAGATAACGAAATGTGCCATCGTCTCCAAAAATCACTGATATTTACCGCCTTATACGGGGAATTGAAATTGATCGGAATGCGAAGTCCGAGCATTTTTCCTAAACCTATGGCCATGTCACTGTATCCAGAGAAATCAAAATAGATTTGGAACGTATAGCCAAGGATTGCCATCCATGCTTCAAATGTTCCTAACAATTGGTACTGTTGAAAAAGCGGATTGATCATACCTGCGACACAATCAGCAATCAGCACTTTCTTGAAAAGTCCAAGAAGAAAAAGTTGAAAACCAAATAAAAACATATTTTTGTCAAATGGCCTGTCTATAGTGTCGAACTGCTTATGAATATCTTTATACCGAATGATTGGACCGGCCACCAATTGGGGAAATGCCGAGACGTACGATGCGAATTTGATGAAACTATGCGTTGGCTTAACCATGTTACGGTATACATCAATGGTGTAGCTCATACTTTGGAATGTATAGAAAGATATTCCCACCGGAAGAATAATGTTCATGACGGGAATATTGATGTTCTTTCCAAAAAGCGATCCCAGTGCAATGAAATCAGATATGAAAAAATTGTAATACTTAAAAAAACCAAGAATACCTAAATTGCATATGATAGAAAACCAGAGGGCCGTGATTTTTATGGGGCGCTTTTGCGTCTTGCCGATAACGATCCCGGCCCAATAATCAACACACGTTGATATAAGCAATAAAGAAAGGAATTTCCAATTCCACGAGCCGTAAAAAATATAGCTTGAGATAAAAAGGATCCAAAGACGATATGGTTTTCTTTTGAAGAACCAAAAGGCGAATAACGTGAGGGGGAGGAAGCAAAACATAAAGGTGCTACTGGTGAAGAGCATTAATTTGTTTCCTCAAATATTTTTTTAATGATTAATGATGAATGATAAATGCTGGGATGGTCTCCTCCCATAAATTCATCAATGCCGCCATAGTTTTCTATTTGTGAAAAATCGTAAAGATCAAAATAGTTATCGATATTTTTGTTCATAAGCATGGTATGCAACTTTTTTTGCATACGTGTATAACTGCCATCTAATTGATTCACGCGTTTAATAAATGCCGGATGGTTAGGAGTGATAACGATTTTTAGTTTAATGTCATTCTTCTTACAAATAGTGAGGAACAAATCAAGATATCGCAGTCTCTCTTTTGAAAACCCAAGCGCTTCTTCGGTCTTAAATGTTTTGTCGCCGTTGACGAATTGAGAGGCTTTGTCATAGGTGCCGTCTGTATGCAAGAAACCATTTTTTTGAAATTTAAAGCCCGATATCGAAGTCGGCTCATGTTTCCTTGTTTTTTTTACGCTTTTTGCGACATCTTTCAAATAATCCCAATTGAGTGACTCAAAATTTATTTTGACCGCTTTCGCACCTGCTGAAAACGTATTGAGCGGAACATATTTCATAAGAACTTGATTATGCAATAAACGCTTGTCAAAATCTTCTATACTTCGATGATAAAACGACCGAGGCCGTACGCCGAGAATTACAAGTGAAGGTTTGATATCTAATTCTTCTAATACGTATCGTAATAAAGCCAAGAAATCTTCCATTTTTCCTGAGTTTACTGCGTAATTAAATGTTCGCAGTCCTGTTAATTTTTCTATCAAATGAGGGGAATAACGCATACAGGTAGAATCGCCAAGAATGATACATTGGGGTTTAGGATTGCACGATTGTATTAAGATACTTTTTTCATACCGTGCGGTTGCAACAAGCACTTGAAATTTACCGGTGCGATAAATGCCACGGGGGTCAATATATCTATTTATCATAATAAGCGAGATTGATAGAGCGATGACGGAGAATGAGAAGGTAAGGTAAAATGCTTTATGCGATCGTATGGACGTCATAGTCTGTTCTTATTGTATGCTCGTGACATTTTGTATTGTCAATGGGTGCTGTATATGTATGAAACGTAAAGAATTTGAATCGCATGAAGTAAACACGTGGGACAAAACATTAACTGGAGCCCATGACCAGAGTCGAACTGGTGACCTACGGTTTACGAAACCGTTGCTCTACCAACTGAGCTACATGGGCTTTTGATTATTGCGAAAAAATAGTACCAAATTTCTTCTGTTACGTAAAGCACGTTTTTTGCCCCGCCTTTATCTCTAACGGGGTTTACTTTTTTCGTCTCATATGGGACGGAAGAATCCTCAGTATCTCACGGTACTTTGCAACCGTTCGACGAGCGATTTTAATACCACGTGCCTTTAATAGGGTAACTAATTTTGAATCACTATATGGTTTTGACAGGTTTTCATTTTCGATAAGAAATTTCATTTTTTCAGTAATGCTTTTTTGTGATTCAAGTGAACCATCTTCTGTTTCCATTTTTTGTGAGAAAAACATTTTATACGGAATTGTTCCATGCGGTGTATTAATGAATTTCTGTGCAAGGGCACGCGAAACCGTTGATTCATGAATACCTATGCGTGCTGCAATATCTTTTAGCCGCAGTGGATTAATAAATGCAAAGCCACGTTCAAAAAAATTCGATTGCACTTGAACAATGTGTTCCGTTATTTCTCTTAATGTTGATTTTCGTTGATCCATAGCTTTAATAAACCAAAAGGCAGCATTAATCTTCGATTTTAAGTATTCTTTGGTTTTTTTATCAATAGTTTTATCTTTGATTAACTTTTTATATTGATTGCTAATTCTCAGATGGGGAAGACGTTCATCGTGGATATCTATGATATATTTTCCTTCTTCTTCGTCATTCGGATATACCGATGCATCAGGAACGATCGATGTTGCCTCGTCATGAACAAACGATCGTCCAGGTTTTGGCTCAAGAGATGTTATTAATGCGCAGGCTTTCTCAATCTTTTCTCCGCTCATGGAAAGCACTTTTGCTATTTGAGGAAAATCCCTTTTTTCTAATAAAGTAAAATGATCAATTAAAATTTGTTGGGCAAGATGAGCCTCTGCGTCTTGCTTATACTGTTTTAATTGTATAAGCAAACATTCCTTGAGATCACGAGCGCCAACACCAGGCGGATCTAATGTTTGCACTTTTAAAAGAACTGAAGTAATGCGCTCAGAAGATTCATTAAGGCTTTGTGCCAATTCATCGCAACTGGTAGTGAGATAACCGTTATCATCAATATTGCCAATAATATGCAATGCTATCTTTTTTTCTTGTTCGTCTAATTCGAGAAACCCAAGTTGCGATGATAAATAGTCACTAAGCGTCGGCGGTTTATTTATTAATGATTCTTTATAACGCTGTTTTTTATCAAGGTCATCTAATGATTGAAGCTTCGTGTTTTGATCTGAGTATAGAGTCGTTTGAAGTTCGTCATCAAGGGAACTCAATTTTTCAAACGTTTCTTGAAAATCAAGTTCTTGGGTTTTCTCATTCGCTGCAGCTTCCTGATCGGTTTGTTGATCAAATGTGTTGTCCGCAGGCAATTCTTCTAGAGCAGGATTTTCCGCAAGTTCTTGTTCTACTGTATGTTGCAACTCAAGTAAGGGGAGCTGCAGAAGTTTGAGATATTGCTTAATTTGAGGGGATAATATGAGTTTTTGGGTTTGTATTTGAGTAAGTCGTTGTTCGAATGCCATGCGGTTCTTTTCTTCTTTTCTGTGTTACTGTTTGTATTTAAAAAAATGAACTAACTGTATAGTTTATTGTACGTTACATAAGCTAACATAACACTTTTTTAATAGTTTGTCAAAATAATGTTCGCTAAAGAATTGACAAAGATAGCTTATTTGACTATAATTTGCGAACCTTTGCTTGCCTCGTTAGAGATACTATCGGAATAAAATTGTAAAGGCAGAATAGTATACATATGATATTGCAGTTATTGCAATAGTTATAATGCATTAGGTTCTTCGACAAGCTCAGAGTCCTGAGTAAAATCGAAGGAATAAAATCTTTAACGGGCTAAACGCCGTTAGAGGATGATTAATTTTTATACATAAGCGAGCCACGCTATGTTTTTTATTTGTAATCGTTTAGTAAGTATTTTTTAATTATGGTCGCTCTCTGACGGGGTTTACTTTTACAGGTCGCAGGGTGCTACCAACTTTATTGTTCTTAATTATAGAAGCCAATAGCGGGAAAAAGAATACATTGTTCTGAGAGCTTGAACATGAAATCTAATAATAGAAAGAATATGAATATGACAGAAGAAATGAATACTGAAAGTTCTCAAAGCACTAATAATGTTCCTGTTAGTGACGGTGGACAAAAGAGAAAGAACATCCCAGTCGGATTATGGACGAAGTGTCCAGACTGTCAACACGTTATTTTTAATAAAGCTTTACGTGAAATTTTTTCTGTGTGTCCTAAATGTAATTATCATTTTATTGTTGGCATTGAAGAACGTATTGAACAGTTAATTGATAGCGATACGTTTGAAGAATTTGATGCGTTGCTCGAATCATCAAATCCGTTAAATTTTAAAGGGAAAAAGACTTATGACGAAAAAATTAAACAAGATAAAAAGAAAACGGGGCTACGGTCGGCATGTGTTATTGGCACTGGCTGTATTATAGGGAAGAAAATCGCGTTTGGTGGTACGGATTCACGATTTATTATGGGATCTATGGGCTCGGTGGTTGGTGAAAAAATTGCACGTTTAGCCGAATATGCATTAAAAGCAAAACTACCGATGGTCATTGTTTCGGGTTCGGGTGGCGGTGCGCGTATGTATGAGGGAATGTTTTCCCTTATGCAAATGGCAAAAACGTCTGCAGCTATTGCACGATTTCAGGAAGCTAATGTTCCCTTTATTTCTGTTTTAACGAATCCGACCATGGGTGGAGTAATGGCAAGTTTTGCTTCTTTGGGCGATATTATTATCGCGGAGCCATGTGCGTTATTAGGATTTGCTGGTCCCCGCGTTATTGAACAAACCATAAAGCAGAAATTGCCTGAGGGATTCCAAACATCTGAGTTTCTTCTTGAACATGGAATGATTGATATTGTATGCGAGAGACCAATATTGGCCGAGCGCATTAAACAACTGTTAGATTATTTAATGAAATAGTAGAGGCATACTTATCTAGCGTAGCTGGATAAATTCTTGCCTGCCGGAAGGCAGGCGTAGACGACCTAAAGGACTATCCTTTATGTCGTCCGGATGGACTCCAGAAAGGATTTGCTCATTTATGGCAAAAGTTGATTTAAAAGGGGTAACCAAAGTATTTGGCGAAGAGGTTGTTGCCGTCAATAACATTAATTTGGAGATTCGTGATAAAGAATTTGTTGTTTTAGTAGGACCGTCGGGGTGTGGAAAATCAACGACGTTACGAATGATCGCCGGGTTAGAGGAAATAACGAAGGGTGAAATTTATATTGGTGATACACTTATTAATCATATTGCGGCTAAGAATCGCGATATTGCTATGGTTTTTCAAAACTATGCTTTATATCCGCACATGAATGTTTACGATAACCTCGCCTTTGGTTTAAAATTACGGAAATATCCTAAAAAGGAAATTGATCGGCGTGTTCGTGAGGCCGCTGATATTTTGGGGATCAAAGCACTTTTGAATAGAAAACCAAAGGCCCTTTCAGGCGGCCAACGGCAACGAGTTGCAGTAGGCCGAGCGATTGTCCGTAAGCCAAAAGTGTTTCTTTTCGATGAACCACTCAGTAATTTAGATGCAAAACTGCGTGTGCAGATGCGCTATGAAATTCAAAAATTGCACACAAACTTGAAAGCAACCATGATTTATGTGACTCATGATCAGGTGGAAGCTATGACGATGGGGGATAGAATCGTTGTGATGAAAGATGGAATTATCCACCAAGTTTCAGAACCACTTGAACTCTATGCGCGTCCGATAAATAAATATGTAGCGAGTTTTATTGGTTCACCGCCGATGAATTTTATTGATGGAACTGTTATAAAAAGTGATGGGAATTATTATTTTCAGGAAAAAACATTTAACGTGAAAATTCTTCCTTCCGTATATGAGAAAATAGCGCAGTATGAATCAAAGAAAGTCATACTTGGTATTAGGCCGGAAGATATTTATGATAAATTATTTGCTCAATATGCGTCTGACGAATTTGTCGTAAAAGCACGTGTTGAAGTCGTTGAACCAATGGGGGCTGAGGTCTATTTAACATTGACCACCGGCAAGAGCCAATTTGTTGCGCGTGTGAGCGCTCGTGATACTGTTTCAGTCAATCAAGACCTTGACCTTGTTTTTGATATGGCGAAGATCCATTTGTTTAATGTAGATACCCAAGAGACGATTGTATAGTCTTATAGCCTCATGAATAGTAATCAAACAGGTACGCTTCCTTTTCATATGCCATCCTTAAAACATAAAACAGTCTTAATTTCATTGAGTATTGTGCTGTTTATCACCGTTACCGGCACGTTAATTCAAATTTTTGGACAACTTTCATCAGAGATAATTTCCACCTCTTTTACTGTGCCTATGTGGATTCTTCTTTTTTGCTGCACTTTTCCAATTTTGCTTATGTGGATTGCTGAGCTGGGGTGGTATTCACTTTTTTATGTTGCATTAAGCATTATCTTGTGTCTCTTAACAGCAGTGAAAACCGGACAAAGTGTATTTCTTCTCTATATCGTCTATTGTATTGCACTCGTTCTATTTTTAATATGGGAGCATAAAAGAAAAAAAGATCTTATTTTAATGAATGCTGTTGATGTGGAAAAAACTGTTGAAGAAAAAAATATATTAGAGGAGGGGCTTACGGGGAAAGCGCAAGCACTCGAAGCATTTTTACATAGTTATACTGATTATTCAAACTTGAGCAGAGTTATCGATGAATTTTCTTCAACGTTGTCGCTAGAGAAGCTTTGTAATCTTATTGTAAACAATACGTTAAGTGTTATTGGAAAAGGCGAGTTAATCTTATTATACCTTGTTGATTTAGATGAAAATAGTTTGTCTCTGACCGCTTCGAAGAGTATTGATAAAAAACGAAGAAAGGAAATCAAAAAAGGAGATATTTTTGATCAATGGGTGTTGAAGAACAGACAGCAGCTTTTAGTCAAAGACATTACAAAAGATGTTCGTTTTGACGAACATCTGAGTAATATGAAAGGAGAATTCAAAAGCTTAATTATAACCCCGTTAATTTATGAATCGCGCATTGTGGGAACATTGCATATAAATTCGGAAAAAGGGGATATTTTTACGACCGATGACTTGCGTGTGCTGAGTATTATTGGAAATATTGCGTCAGCGGCGTTAAGTAACGCATTTTTATATCAAAAAACAGAAGAGCTTGCCATTAAAGATTCTCTCACTGGACTATTTGTGCATCGCTACTTTAAGGAACGGTTACAGGAGGAATACAAACGAGCATTGCTCACGAATTCTTCGTTGACGTTATTGATGGGAGATCTCGATGATTTTAAAATATACAATGATCGTTATGGGCATGTAGCAGGCGATATCATTTTAAAAAGAGTAAGTGCTCTCTTTATGTCTGTTATAAAAGGGAGCGGCTTCATTGCACGTTACGGCGGGGAAGAAATTGCTGTGTTGTTACCCCGGACTACCAAAGGAGAAGGTATACGTATTGCTCGCAAGATTCGACAGGTGGTCGAGAGGGAAAAGTTTGAATTGCGTGGTATGGATACAAGCATAACCATGTCAATGGGGGTTGCCAATATACCGCGTGATACTTTAGATTGTGAGGAACTCATTCATGCAGCAGATAAGTATTTATACGAAGCAAAAAAACGAGGGAAAAATCAGGTTGTTGGTTGATGAGGAATAGTGCATGATCGAAAAAAAAGAAAAACCACTCATTTCTTTTATTGCATACATGAGCTTGCTGATCTGTTCCTTCTTTGTCATAAAGAACGATATCATTTTCTTCATCGGTGTTAACTCAATCGCTTTTTTGTTTTTATTATTTATTATTTTTAAAGAAAACCACTTATATTCTGTCATTGCAGTAGCGAGTTTTATCGTTGCAGGAGGTATTGCTATTGTTTATTTTGAAAAAATTTATTTTGTTTTCATCGTCATTGTGCTTTTTGCTGTTCGAGTGTACTACTATTTTCACAGCGTTTGTTCTCGGGGGATTGATGACAGCTTTAAAGAAAAACAGGCCTTAGAAGAAGAGAACAAAACGATTCAAGACACGTCAAACCTTAAAGAGGAGAGTTTGCATGCGATGGAGACGCGGGCGCAAGAAATCTTTCTTTTTTTCGAAATTGCAAAAGAATTTAATGAATGTCTGTATGTTCATTACCTTATTAAAATATTAACAAATAAGGGGTATTATGACCTTCCTTTTACTAGAGGAATCCTCATTCTGTTAGATGAAAACGTAGAGGAACAGCGTGATTTTAATATGTATAGTTTTTCCGAAGAGAGTTGGGGAGAATATACGGGAGATGACACCTATGATATTGGCGGGCTTGTGTCTTATTTTAAACAGGAAACGCGGTGCTTGAATATAGATCAAAAGAGGGCATTGGCGCACCGTTTTATATTAAAAAAAGATGCGGTGTCATTTCCTTTGTGGATTTTTCCTTTACTCGTTGGAGGAAAGACAATTGCAATCATTGTTCTTGAAGGCGGACGTGAAGGTGATTTTTCAAAATTTTCGATCATTGCAGGACAACTTGCACTTCAGATAAAAAAGATAAATTTGTATACCACCGTTAAAGAACTGTCTATTACTGATGGTTTAACAGGCACATTTCTCAGACGACATTTCTTGGAACGTTTTGATGAAGAACTAAAAAGATCGGTTAATAATAACTATAGGCTCTGTGTATTAATGTTAGATATTGATCACTTTAAAATGTACAACGATACGTTTGGTCATTTGGTAGGAGATGTTACCCTTCGGGAAGTCGCAAAAATTTTGAAGGATAATGTTCGTAAGGTTGATTTACTCGCTCGCTATGGTGGTGAAGAATTTGCTGTTGTTTTTCCGGAAACGGACAGAAACGGAGGCATTGAAGGTGCTGAGCGTATTCGAGCAGCTGTTGCTCGCGAACGGTTTAAAGTATACGATGAAGAGACAAGCGTAACGGTGAGTATCGGTGTTGCTTCATTTCCGGAAGATGTTTCACAAGATACGAGCACCTTTCATCCTGATTGGGCGTTAGAGTTGCTTCAAAAGGCTGATCAAGCTCTTTATCGTGCAAAAGAAAAAGGACGCAATACCATCGTGTGCTATAACGCACTATAAAGGGGCATCCACCCCGTTAGAGATATGGTAGTATTAGGATATATACTATTTGCTCACGGTAATAGATATAGATTTATTACAATGATATAAAAAAATACGGAAACGCAGCACGCAAAAGGAATGCGTTTCCTATCTCTAACGGGGCTCGTTTCAAAATGCCTTGTTAAGTAAAAACAGTTATGGTAAAATCATTTTTTAAAAATGAGTCATCCTCGAATAACAGGGTAAACCCCGTTAGAGAGCGACCGTAATAAAAAAATACTTACTAAGCGATTATAAATAAAAAACTTATAGTAGTGTACTTATGTATGAATATCAATCATCCTCTAACGGGGTAAACCTTTATAAGGATTATCAATGAATATCTTAGTAACTGGCGGGGCTGGCTTTATAGGATCCCATCTTTGTACAGAACTATTAAAATTGAAGTACAATGTTACTATTATTGACGATCTTTCTACAGGATCATTGGATAATCTTACCGCAATTATTGATAATGAACAACTTACATTGATTAAAGGGTCAATACTTGATAAGGCGATATTTGAGAAGGTTTCCACACATGTGGACACGATTTTTCATTTAGCTGCAGCAGTGGGTGTTAAGTATATTCTTGATAATCCATTACAATCTATTCATACCAACGTAATGGGGACCGAAAATGTACTCGAATTTGCTCATAAGACAAATATCAAAGTAATTCTTGCTTCAACTTCTGAAGTATATGGAAAAAATGATAAAGCATCGTTAAGCGAGAATGATGGCAGAGTATTAGGGTCTACCCATATTACACGGTGGAGCTATTCATGTTCAAAAGCATTGGATGAATTTATGGCATTTGCCTATCACCGAAAGTTTGGCCTACCTATTATTATTACGCGACTGTTTAATACCTGTGGGCCTCGACAAAGTGAGCGATATGGCATGGTGATCCCTCGTTTCATTAAACAGGCTATTCAGTCACAACCGATTACCGTGCATGGTGTCGGAGAACAGATTCGCTCATTTACCTATGTTTCTGATACTGTTCGAGCATTGATTGCGCTTATGCACGAAGATAAATGTATCGGTGAGGTGTTTAATATTGGAGGAAAAGAACCTGTTACGATAAAAAAGTTAGCGGAATTAGTAAAGAAGAAGGTCGGGAGCTCATCGCGTGTGATATTTATTCCGTATGAAGAAGCATATGGTGCAGGATTTGAAGATATGCAACGGCGGGTTCCCAATATAGCGAAAATTAAATCATTTATTGATTTTGAACCGCTTGTTGGGCTCGATGAGATATTGGATACAACAATTGCCTATATAAACCAGGAGATGGATATTGTTGAAAAAAAGAATGAAATTCATAGCTGCTAGTTTTCTTCTCTGTGTCGGGATAGTGGTGTTCCCTCTATCAGCTGAGGCATTTAGTTTTTTTGGAGGTGAAGAAGATTTAGCTGTAGAGGAAGATACTCCGGTAAATGTTATTGCTGACCAATTAGAATTTGTTAAAAAAGAAAATAAAATGATTGGTAAGGGTAATGTCATTGTTACCTATAAAGAACTCAAAATGACATGTGATTATGCAGAAGTATTTACCGATACCAAAAAGGCATTTGCTCAGGGACATGTGGTGCTCAACCGTAATGGCGACCGTTTAAAAGGGACAGAAGCATCATATGATTTTAAGAATAGTGCCGGAACATTTCCCAATGGTACATCTTTTGACCAACCTTATTATTGTGCTGGTGCACAAATGGAACAAGTTTCTGCAGATAAAATTATTATTCAGGATGGAACTATAACTACCTGTTCCAACGCAAAAATTCTTCATAAAACAACTCATTACGAGGTTAAAGCATCAAAAATTTTCATTTATCCGAATGATAAGATTGTTGCACATAATGTTGTGTATCGCGTATTAGGCAAACCGGTATTTTGGCTTCCGTATCTTAATGTTCCTCTCGAAGATGGTCATGCACCATTTCATGTTCAGCCCGGATTTTCTAGTGATGACGGATGGTATCTTTTGAGTTCAAAACGGTATAGTATAAATGAAAACATACGGGGAAAAGGACACGTTGATTATCGTGCCAAGAGAGGATGGGGATTTGGCAATGATGTTGATTATGGGTCTGACCTTTTGGGTGATGGTATCGTAAAAGTGTACATTGCTGATGATAAAAACTCACCGAATCAGAAATTTTCTAACTCATACAGTAATCGGCACAATGATACTCGGTATCGCTTGACCGCAAAACACAGGAAAAATATTGGCCGAACAGTTTTTCTTGCCGAGATAAACAAATTAAGTGATGAATATTTTTTAAAAGACTTTTTTGAGCGGGAATACCATGAAGATGCTGAACCTGAAACGTTTGTTAATATTACGCACAATCGTAATAATTTTGGAATATTCGCGAATCTTGAAAAACGAATAAACCATTTTGTGAGTACCGTTGAGAAATTACCTGAAGTTCGGTTCAATTGGAATAATCAAGAGTTGGGCAATTCAAATGTATATTATAAAAATGAGGAAAGTCTAATAAATTTTAATAAGAAAACAGCACGTAGTGATATCGATACCGATGTAGTACGATTAGATACTTTCCATGAAATCGCATACCCAAAAAGGTTATTTTTTGTTTCATTGAAGCCGTTTTTAAATTGGCGGAGTAACTATTATAGTAAGAATAATGCCGATGAAGAAAATATGACACGGCAGGTTGCGGGCGGTGGGATTGATATAGGTACGAAATTTTATCGTATATTTGATATAAATACCAATGTGTTGAAGTTAGATGTCAATGGAGTGCGACATATTCTTGAACCAACAATAAAATACAATTCTATTCGCCACTGTTCTGTATCGCCGAGTAAAATTTCTCAAATGGATAGCATCGATGAAATTGACGATCTTGATACGATACGGTTTGGAATCGATAATACATTTCAGACAAAACGTATGCGAAGTGGCAAAGAAACAACGGTTAATATTGTTAGTTATAATACCTATTTAACGTATGAATTCAATGCTGAGGAGCGAGGCGGGAGTGGTTTTTTAACATGGGATAATGAAATGGAATTTCGTCCGTATAGCTGGTTGATGATGACATTTGATACTACCTATGATATTCCTAAAAATGAATTTAGTAGTGCTGATTTAGATCTTACCATACGCAATAAAGAAAGATGGCATATTTATCTACAACAGAAGTTCCTTAAGGAAGGAAGCAAAATAGTAACTGCTGACGCTATGTATAAAATTAATTCCCGTTGGGGAGTCGGTGGATATATTCGTCGTGAATTCAGTGGGGATGATATTACCGAGGAGTGGGAGCTGCGCGCGACGAGAGATTTGCATTGTTGGTTTTTAGACCTGGGATATAATGTACGGTCATCAGATGTAATTGGCGATAGTAAGAATAGAGAGATTTTCATGCAATTAACATTAAAAGCCTTTCCTGAATATCCTCTTAAATCCGGTAATCATGCTACCTATTCGCGAGCTCGTATCGGTGATACGGTATCCGGTGCTACGAGTGAGTCGAGCGAAGTTGAAGAGTCATCCTATGCATTACTACACTATTAACCACAATAATGTTTTTAATGGAGCAGTCAGTATCTAATAATTATTATTAATTAAGGAAAGGGACTGTTATATGATTGAAGGGGTACACATAAAAAATCTTAGAGTAGTACCAGACGAACGTGGCCGCCTTATGGAAGTTCTTCGTTCTGACGATTCTCAATTTTCAAAGTTTGGGCAGGTGTATATAACGACAGCGTATCCGGGCGTTGTGAAAGGATGGCATTATCATAAAGTGCAAACAGATAATTTTACCTGTATTTCAGGAATGACAAAGTTAGTTTTATATGACGGAAGAAAGAAGTCTAAAACGCATAAAGAAATTAATGAATTTTTTATCGGTGTGCATAATCCTCTATTAGTAACCATACCACCATATGTATTTCATGGGTTTAAATGTATCAGCGAACAAGAGTCGGTAATGATTAATATTCCAACGGAAGCGTATAATTACTCAGAACCTGACGAATTTAGAGTAGCCCCTGAAAGTAGTGACATTCCATATTCATGGGAAAGGAAGGACGGATGATTAAGGGTGTTATTTTAGCCGGAGGATTAGGGACGCGTTTGAGTCCGTTAACAAAAGTGACGAATAAACACCTTCTGCCGGTGTATAACAAGCCTATGATTTATTACCCGCTTATGACATTGGTTCGCGCTGGTATCAGAGAAGTAATGATTGTCACCGGTGGGAATAATGCCGGTGATTTTCTTCGTTTGTTGGGAAACGGGAAGGCATTTGGCCTGAAGGAAATTCGTTATACCTATCAAGAAGGGGAAGGTGGTATTGCTGATGCACTCAGTCTCGCAGAAGACTTTGCTGATAATGGAAAAGTTGTTGTAATTTTAGGTGATAATATTATTGAAAAAGATATTAGTCCTATTGTTAATAAGTTTAAGAGACAGAAGGAAGGTGCGCGACTTCTTTTGAAACGGGTTTCTGATCCTGAACGTTTTGGTGTGGCAGACGTAAGGGGTAAAAAAATAATACATATCGTGGAGAAACCAAAAAGAGCAAAAAGTCAGTTGGCGGTGACCGGAGTGTATATGTATGATGGAGGAGTTTTTAGTATGATAAAGAAGCTAAAACCATCTCAACGAGGGGAACTCGAAATCACTGATATTAATAATATGTACATCAATAAAGGAACAATGGAGTTTGATGTATTGCGCGGCTTTTGGTCAGATGCGGGAACGTTTGAATCACTGCTTCGCGCGAATAGATTGGTATCTCAAAAAGGTAAGGGCTGAGGCGTGAAGAGTATATTAATTACGGGCGGCTGTGGTTTTATTGGCAGTCATTTTATTCGCCGGTTTCTTCATAATAATCCCGACTATCACGTCATCAATTTAGACAAATTGACGTATTGTGGAAACCGTACGAATCTTACAGACGTTGAAGATAATCCTCGATATGAATTTATTCAAGGTGATATTTGTGATAAGAAAATAGTTTTCGATATAGCGCATCGTGTTTCTGCCATTATAAATTTTGCAGCAGAAACACATGTTGACCGTTCTATTGAAGAGTCTGAAGATTTTCTGAGAACAAATATTGTTGGTGTTAAAACGTTACTTGATGCTACTAATCACTTTTCCCTTGCACGTTTTGTACAGGTGTCAACTGATGAAGTATACGGTTCAATCAGCCATGGATCATTTACTGAAACTTCACCGTTAATGCCGAATAGCCCTTATGCATCTTCAAAAACCGCTGGTGATTTATTAGCACGTTCGTATTTTGTTACCTATAAGACACCAGTGATTATCACAAGAAGTTCTAATAATTTTGGTCCTTTTCAATATCCCGAAAAAATCGTACCGCTCTTTATTACCAATCTTATTGAAGGGGAAAAAGTTCCTCTCTATGCAAAGGGTGAAAATATGCGAGAGTGGTTGTATGTGGAAGATAACTGTGTGGCGATAGAGTTAATCTTTAAGAAAGGCATTGTTGGAGAAGTTTATAATATCGGGAGTGAGCATGAATGCACCAATATAGATCTTACAAAAAAGATACTCAAGAAGTTCGGTATTGGTGAGGAATGGATTAATTATGTTAAAGACCGTCCCGGCCATGATTATCGTTATAGTCTAGATGATTCCAAAATAAAAAAAATAGGATATACGCCGACCTATGGTTTTGATAATGCATTGGATAAAACTATTGAATGGTATAGAAAAAATAAAGAGTGGTGGCAACCATTGAAGGATAATAGGTTTACAAAAAAATGAAAGTACTTATAACTGGTTGTAATGGAATGCTTGGCAGTACCCTATGCACAGAGTTCAACAGTGTGTATGAAGTATGGGGGCTTGATACGGTTACCGGTGTTTTTGATGGTGCTCGTTTTTTAAAATGCGATATTACCAATAAGCACGATATTGAATTGGCCATGCGGGCCGTACAACCACATGCCGTTATACATTGTGCAGGGATCACTGATGTCGATGGATGTGAAAATAATGAAAGAAAAGCAAATGCGGTGAATGCTGAAGCAACAGAAATGCTGGCCCGGTATGCTCGAGACATGCAAGCTTTTTTTTGTTATATCAGCACCGATTATGTATTTGATGGCCGCAAAGAAGGTCCTTACAAGGAAACTGATGTTTGTAATCCGCTTAATAGTTACGGCTTAAGTAAATTAAAGGGGGAGGAAGCAGTTAAAAATAGTGGGGTATCCTATTTAATCATCAGAACTTCAGGACTGTTTGGTGGCACGATACAGAATAAAAATTTTGCTAATTCCATTCTCAAAAGCATGAAAAACAACACTCCTTTACACGTCGTCAATGATCAGAAAGGGAGACCAACATATACAAAGGATTTCGCGAGAGCACTCCATTGTCTTATCGAATATTATCAAAGCACAAAACATGTATCCGAAATATTTCATGTTACGAATCAGGATGCAACGACATGGTTTGAATTTGCGCAGGCAATTATTGCAAAGCTTGATGGTGACGTGCAGAAAATCAAGCCTATTATGAGTAATCAGTTACATCGAGTTGCGCAACGACCCCAAAATTGGGTATTATCAACTGAGAAATTTGAACAACTGTTACATGAAACGATGCGTCCGTGGTCTTTAGCATTAGATGATTATTTGAAAGAGATTAATGTGCCTGTTTCGTAAAAAGGCTTAATTGTATTGAAATAAAACTGAAATAAGGGAAAAGAACAGAGGATCATGAAGACGGTATTAGTTACTGGAGGAGCTGGTTTTATCGGAAGTCATATTGCTGAGTTTTTTGCTCGGCAAGATTGGCGTGTTATTGTATTGGATAATCTTTCACGTACGTTGTTATTAAAAAGTAGTCATATTGACGCTTCGTATAATTGGGATTATTTACACGAATACTATGCCGGTAGAGTTCAGTGTATCAAAGGGGATGTAAATGATCATGAGTTGTTGAGAAATATTTTATCGCAATGTGATGCAATTATCCATACGGCAGGACAAACAGCGGTTACGCGTTCGATCGAATTTCCACGCGAAGATTTTACTAATAATGCAGCTGCTACGTTTACTCTTTTGGAGGAATCTCGTTTAAGCGGCAAGAACCATCGGATCATCTTTTGTTCTACCAATAAAGTGTACGGAGAAAAAGCAAACTTTTTACCAATAATAGAAAAAGATACACGATATATATTTGGTGCAGGCTATGAGGCAGGTATCGACGAAGAGTTTGGTATTGATTTATGTAAACATTCTCCTTATGGATGTTCGAAAGCCGCAGCGGATATATACTGTCAAGAATATGCGCGTCACTATGGTATGAATATTGGTATTTTTCGGATGTCGTGCATCTATGGTCCGCGGCAGCTTGGTTTGGAAGACCAAGGATGGATTGCGTGGTTTATCATTGCAATGCTTATGGGGCAGAAGATTACTATTTGTGGAGATGGTAAACAAGTACGAGATATTTTATATGTGGATGACCTTGTTCGACTAATGTATGATTTTATTATTTCAGATATTTCTTATGGACTTTATAATGTAGGTGGTGGATGTGAAAATGCTGTCTCAATTCTTGAAGTTATTTCATTGTTGGAAGATGAATGTAAGCTAAAGGCGAACATTACTTGTAAGGATTGGCGTGCATCTGACCAAAAAGTTTTTTATACTAATATTGAACATGTCAAAGCAATGTTAGGATGGACTCCAATGGTGAGCTGTAAAGATGGCATACGACAATTAGTTCAGTGGTATAAAGACAACCGAGCTTTTTTGAAAAGATATAATGGGATTTATACCGCACGAGAACAAAGTCAATAATAGTATGCATAAAAAGAATATCATTATTACTGGGGGTGCAGGATTTATTGGCTCACACTTATGTGAGTTGTTTTTAAAAAATGACAATAGAGTCATTTGCATTGACAATTTTATTACTGGTAATGTGGATAATGTTGCGCGTCTTTTTAAGAATAAGAATTTTGAACTTATTGAACATGATATTACGAAATACTTAGATATAACGGGAAGAATTGATTATATTTTTCATTTTGCATCTCCTGCAAGTCCAGTCGATTATCTTGAGCTTCCCATTCAAACGTTGAAAGTTGGGGCGTTAGGAACGCATAATGCGTTAGGAATCGCAAAAAGAAAGAACTCTGTATTTTTGCTTGCATCGACATCAGAGGTGTACGGGGATCCGCTCGTGCACCCGCAGTCTGAAGATTATTGGGGAAATGTAAATCCAATAGGGCCGCGAGGGGTGTATGATGAAGCAAAACGGTTTGCCGAAGCCATTACGTTGGCGTATCACCGGACACATGGTATTGATGTAAAAATTGTAAGAATTTTTAATACATTTGGACCGCGTATGCGTAAGCATGATGGCCGTGCGGTGCCCGCCTTTATTAATCAGACGTTGCACAATACCCCAATAACAGTATTTGGTGATGGAAAACAGACCAGAAGTTTTGGCTACATTGATGATTTAATTGAAGGTATCTTCAAATTAGCCTGTTCACAATGTAATACGCCAGTTAATATTGGTAACCCTAATGAAATCAAATTGTTACAACTGGCACAAATAATAAAGGACCTTACCAAGAGTAAAAGTGAGATTATTTTTCAGGAGTTGCCTATTGATGATCCAAAAGTACGCCAACCCGATATTTCTAAAGCAAAACGTATACTTAATTGGGAGCCAAAGGTTGGTTTAGAAGAAGGGTTACTACTTACCATTAAATGGTTTAGAGAAAAGTCAAACTAAACTACCGTTCATCATTTATAGCATATATTATAGTTGACAAGCGTTACTTATTCATATATCATTTTGTTCAATGTTTGAACAAAATGATCATCCCCAATTCCCCGAGAAAGAAGAGACCTATTCACTACTGTCAGAATTGCATAATTCCACATCATGTACTCAACGTGATCTGTCATTAAAGCTTAACGTATCGTTAGGTAAAGTTAATTATCTTATCAAAGAGCTTATTAAACGTGGACTCGTATCGGTAAATAGCTTTTCAAAAAATCCAAATAAATTGAAAAAAGTCCGTTATGTGTTAACTAAGAAAGGGTTTAATGCGCGAGTAGAATTGACCCAATATTATTTTAAGAAAAAAGAAGAGGAATATAACCGTATGAAAGAGGAATGGGAACGGTTATCAAAAAGTGTAGAAAATACAAAGGAAAAGAAGAATGCTTGAGAAGAAAACGAAAATTTTATTGGGTGTAATACCTGCACGAGGCGGGTCGAAGGGGATTAAGAATAAAAATATAAAGAAAGTGCGCGGTAAACCATTGATTTTCTACACTATTAAACATGCATTAAATTACCGAAAAAAGTTTCAAACAATTGTTACGACCGATTCCTTACCGATTGCTCACGTGGCGCGAAAATGCGGTGCCACAGTGCCGTTCATAAGGCCGAAAAGACTCGCAAAAGATGGTACAGCCATGCTTGACGTGTTAAAACATGCGTTAGTGACCTATGAAAAGATTAATGCAGTACACGTACAAGGAATTATTCTTTTTGATCCGACCAGCCCCCTAAGAAAGAAAGGTGACATTGACCGCATGATTGCGTTATTTGTGAAAAAAAAGCCAGATCTTGTTGTTGCAGTAACAAAAAGCAGACGGAATCCCTATTTTAATATGGTGCGAAAGAACAAAGATGGGTATGCACAATTAGTACTACGGGGAACGGTGGTGCGCCGACAAGATGCTCCCAAAATATTTGATATTACGAATACCTGTTGGATATTTTCACGGCAGGCTATTTTGCGCGGATGGCGGATTCCGAAGAGAACAATGGTGTATGAGACACATGCTCCGTATGTTGACATTGATACCAAAGAAGATTTTAAGATGTTCGAACAGTTATTAAAAGAATAAGAGGTTCTGTTGAATGAAAAATAAGCATATCAGAACAATTGCATGTATGACGGGGACACGAGCAGATTACCCTCGCGTTAAGTCTGTATTACACGAAATTAATAATCGTCGTAATTTGCGGCTTAAGCTAATTGTGACGGGATCGCATTTGCTGCCTGATTATGGTGATACCATTAAAGAAATTGAACGTGATGGTTTTACAATTGCTGCAAAAGTCCCGATGTTTACCGAAGATGATTCTCCCTATGGTATGGCAAAGGCAGCAGCTCGCTGTTCTGATGGAATGGCAACGGCATTATGTCGGATTAAACCCGATGTATTTTTAATAACAGTAGATAGGGTGGAAACATTAGCTGCTGCTCAGGCAGCTGCGCTTATGAATATTCCGTTGGCACACATACAAGGCGGTGAAATAACAGGGACGGTTGATGAGAGCATTCGCCACGCCGTTACGAAACTTTCACATATACATTTTCCTGCAACAAAAGAAGCGGGTGAGTGTCTCATTAAAATGGGGGAGCGACCGCAAGATGTTCATGTCGTGGGTTGTCCCTATCTTGATGTGATACGAACATTGAGGTATAAAAGTAAAAAGGTATTGGCGAAGAAGTATGGTTTATGTGCTGATCGACCGTGGATTCTGTTTACGCAACATTCGGTTACAACAGAGTATAAACATGTAGAACAACAGGCAATGATTACGTTAGAAGCGTTCAAACGATTTCGCGACGTGGAGATTATTGCCATATATTCAAATGCTGATGCAGGCGGCCGAAAAATTATTCGATCGATAAAACGTTATAAGCATTGTCATATATTCCCGAATATTGAATCTAAAGATTTTCTGAGCCTCATGAAATACGCTCATGCTATGATAGGAAATTCATCAGCTGGTATTCGAGAAGCACCAAGTTTTCATCTGCCCGTAGTCAATATCGGAACGAGGCAAAGCGGTCGCTTGAGGGCTCCCAATGTTATTGATGTAGCTCATACGGTGAATGATATTGTGGGAGGGCTTCATAAGGCTCTCCATGATGATGAATATAGAAAATCATTGAAAAGAATAACGAATCCGTATGGAGATGGCTATTCTGCAAAACGCATCGTCGATGTTTTAGAACGAGTTAAGTTGACAGAAGATTTAATACAGAAAAAAATTACCTATTATTCGAAAACGTATCGCAGAGTTCTTGTTACTGGTGGTGCTGGTTGCATCGGCATACATGTATGTAAGGAACTAGCGCGTCGCAATATACCGGTTTGCTTATTTGATGTGCCTGAGCAAATAGCACGAGTGGAAAAGATGATCCCCTTAGAAGTTGAAATCTACCAAGGTTCAGTTCTGGATTCAAGTTCTCTGCGAGATGCTATGGCAGGGTGCGATGCCGTAATACATCATGCGGCATATTTAGGAGTCCGGCGAACAGAAATTAATAAGCTTCGTTGTATTGAAATAAATATTACCGGCACTAAAAATGTATTAGATTGTGCGGTGCAGCATCATATGAAAAAGATTGTATTTGCTTCTTCTTCTGAGGTGTATGGTGAACCAAGTAGAAATCCTGTTACTGAAGAATTTCCCACCTACGGTAAATCGGTCTATGCGGTGACAAAATTAGCAGGTGAAGAGTTATGTAAAGCATATGCTCAACGATATCCTGAACTCGCCTATACCATTTTGCGGTATTTTAATACTTATGGGCCATCTCAAATAGCACAGTTCGTTATCCCAAAATTTATTCGTAATGTCATAGAAGGGGCCTCACCGATTATTTACGGCAACGGAAAACAGAAACGTTCATATTGTTATGTTGGTGATACTGCGTGGGCAACTGTCGAGGCCTTAGTAAATTCCAAGACAGATGGTGAAATGTTTAATATTGGTAGCAGCGGTACTCCTCTGACACTCCGTGAATTAGCAGAGGTTATTATACGGGTCTGTGGTAAAGAGAAGGTTGTTAAGCCGGCATATCAAAAGGAGTTTGTACAAACAGATCATAGTGAGGGACGTGAAGTGTGTGAGCGATATTGTGACACAACAAAAGCGCGTAAAATTCTTGGATATGTACCAAAGGTTTCGATTAAACAAGGGATAAAAAACGTTATTAAAGCGGGTATTGTGTATCCCAAATGGGCTACAACAGATGTTGGCTACACTCTTGACGAATGGGTTTAATAGCCAATTCATTGGAGGTTTTTATGCAGAAGATAAGCCTTGGTCCTTATAGTATTGGTTCTGGTTGTCGTCCCTTAGTAATTGCTGAAGCCGGGATTAATCATAATGGTGATATTGACATTGCTCTTGAAATGATTCGCATTGCACATGAAGCTGGTGCTGATGTTGTTAAATTCCAGACCCATTGTGCAGAAGCAGAAATGCTTCCGGATAAAGGTATTGGAAATGATGCGGGATCACACGTTACTCGTTCATTGTTTGATATTATGAGGGAGTGTGAATTGTCCTATGAGAATCATCGTACTTTAAAAAAAGAGGCCGAACGGCTTGGAATTTTATTTCTCTCGACCCCCTTTTCAATAGAGGCGGTTGATCTTTTAGAAAAAGTAAATGTTGTGGCATATAAAATCGGGTCGGGTGAGGTCACTAATGTACCATTTCTTCGCTATGTTGCACAGAAAGGAAAACCGATTATTCTCTCAACAGGTACCGCGACGTGGGATGAAGTTCGATTAGCTGTTGAGAGTATTAAAGATAGTATTCCCGGTGTGGTCCTTATGCAATGTACATCAAACTACCCTACGGCATATGAAAATGTTAATTTAGGTGTTATAGAAAAAATGCACAATGAATTTCAGGTTCCGGTCGGATTGTCAGACCATTGTGTTGGCAACTATGCGTGTTTCGGGGCAGTTGCAAAAGGGGCATGCATGGTTGAGAAACATTTTACCCTTTCGCGAACGATGCCGGGAATTGACCAGCAATCTTCTATTGAGCCTCATGAACTGAAGGATTTGGTCACTGGAGTTAGAGCCGTATGGGCGGCACGAGGTGATGTAAAAGAACTGAATGAAGAAGCACTAAAAGTTCGTCATGGTTTTTCAGAGAGCATCGTCACAATCGCATCCGTTAAAAAAGGGGAGCGGTTTAAGGAACATCAGAATGTGTGGGTCAAGCGCCCCGGGAGTGGTATTCCCAGTTATGAACTTCCTAAGATTGTTGGTAAACGTGCGATACGGGATTTACCTGCTGAGTATCTACTGACACCTGATGACATGAGTGATCGGTAAGCTTTTTAAAGTATAAGGTATTTCTATGAAGAAAAAAAATGTTATTTTTTTTACGCAAAGCTCTAACCTCGATATGTTCTATCACACCTCAGAAGCAATGAAAGAATATATTGCACTTGATAAAATCGGGTTTTACGTTACCGATTCACGTTTTTATAAAAAATTTATTACACACCATCGTACCTTTCATGAACAATCGTTATCGATTCTCAAGGAGTGGGAAAATATTCGGAGCGCAAAAGATGTGACGGTTGATATGACTGTTCTCCGTCAATATGAAGAGGAAATTGGGCAGCCCTTTTTGTGGGATGCATTAGTTGCCGATAGACGTATTTACTGGGGGAGAAAATATTCGTATGATCAGGATTATCGAGCACGATTTAATCATGAACAAATGCTTGCTATTCTTCAGGTAGGGCTCAACCGCTTAGAAGCTTTCTTTGATGAGGTGCGACCTGATTTTATCGTTTCTTTTCAATGCCTTACGTTGGGGGATTTCCTTTCATATCTGATTGCGCGTAAACGGAATATTCATATTTTAAATTTAAGACCGACGAGAATACGCAATTATTTTTATGCAGGCGAAACGGTGTATGAACCATCACGTACTTTACAAGATACTTATGAGCATTTCTTAAACCAGGGCATTGAAGCTCATTTACGTGATAGAGCTCTTAATTATGTACAAGAGGTGCGCCAATCTCACGCAATGTACGAAGGTGTTGTTCGGCCCTCCCAGAAACCCCCGGCGAGAATCGCTTCACAAAAAAGATTTTTTGGTTTACCAAAGCTAAAGAATATTATTGAACTGTTTAGTGAAGGATGGAAATATAATTTTGGGGAATATCGGGATGATAATCATAGTGTAGATCCCTTCGGATGTTTTTTAGGACAAAGGATTGTTGGCCCCTGGCGGGCACAACAGATGGAAGGGCAGTTTCGTAAACTCTATGTTACAGCAGATCAGTTATCATCCCTGACCTATGCTTTTTTTCCATTACATACTGAGCCGGAAGTAACATTATCTGTGTACAGTAAAGCTTATCTTAATCAAATCGAAGTCGTTCGTTTAATTAGCCATAATCTTCCGGTCGGCATGAAATTGGTAATCAAAGAACATCCATGGTCTATTGGCAAACGCCCCTTAAGTTACTATCGTAAATTAATGGCTATCCCAAATGTGATGCTGTCTCAGCCGGCAATAACTTCTCGAGATTTAATCTGTCATGCACGCATCGTTACCGTTATTGCAGGATCTATTGGTTTTGAAGGGATAGTGTTAAAAAAACCGGTCATTGTTCTTGGCGGTGCGCCGTATAACTATTTACCATCGTCTATGATTCGATATGCTGCAAATCCAATGAAGTTAGGTGAAGAGATTCGTGCCTTACTTGAACAGTATGAGTACAAAGAAGAAGCATTACTAAGTTATGTTGCCGCAGTAATGCAGGAATCAGTTTCAGTAGATTTTTATTCAAGACTTTTAAAGCGACCGGGCGCATATAATCCGGATGGCCTTGGTGATGAAGAAAGCCAAACTCAAGAATGGGCAATGCATATCAAAACACTCGCACGTTATCTTGTTGATACAGTGGCAAAACGTGAAACACCGTTATGTGCGAAAAAAACATTTTGAAATCCTAAAGAGAAGGTGAACTATGAAAAAAATAGCCGTTGTTGTATCTTCACGAGCCAGCTATGCTCGCGTTAAAAGTGTATTAAAAGCTATCAATGAAAATCCGCAGCTTGAATTGTTTCTTATCGGAGCAGCATCCTTGCTTTTACATAAATATGGAAATGCTGCAGAGATTATGGAACGAGATGGTTTTAAGATCAACGAAAAGGTGTATATGATCATTGAAGGTGAAAATCCTACCACGATGGCAAAAAGCGTCGGCGTTGGCATCATGGAATTAGCTACGATATTTGATAATTATAAACCGGATGTAGTTGTATCTATTGCTGATAGATTTGAAACTATCTGTACTGCCATTGCAGCTTCTTATTTGAATATACCTGTTGCTCATATCCAGGGAGGAGAAGTATCTGGTTCTATAGATGAAAAGGTGCGGCATGCGGTCACAAAATTTTCTTCCTTGCATTTTGTATCTAATCCCCTTGCAGCAAAGCGAGTACGAATGATGGGGGAAGATGAGAAGTCAATTTTTGTTACCGGGTGTCCTTCTGTGGATTTAGCAAAAGAAGTAAAAGATAATTATCAGTTTATGAATACCGAGTATTTATATGCAAAATATGGGGGGACCGGTGAATTGGTCAATATAGATAAGCAATTTATTGTTGTTTTACAACATCCGGTGACAACCGAGTTTCAAAATGCATACCAGCAAATGCATGAAACGTTAATGGCAGTTAACGATCTCAATATTCCAACGATTATATTATGGCCCAATATTGATGCCGGTACTGATTTGACGGCAAAGTCTATTAGGAAATTTCGAGAAGAATACAATCCGTCTCATGTTCATTTTTTTCGAAACTTAGCGCCGGAAGATTTTTTAGCATTGCTTTTACGTGCGAAATGTTTAGTAGGTAATTCATCAGTTGGTATACGTGAATGTTCATTTTTAGGGGTGCCCGTTGTAAACATTGGGAATAGACAAGACGGTAGGGACAGAGGAGAAAATGTTCTTGATGTGAAACATAACAAAAAGGAAATCATAAATGCTATTGAACGCCATTTGAAAAAGAATGGCCACTATGCGTCTGACACATTATATGGAGACGGCAAAGCGGGGCCACGAATTGCAGATTATTTGCATACGACTAATCCTTCAGTAGAAAAGAGGTTTGTGGAATAACACTATGAAGAAGAAAGAAATTCTTGCAATTGTTCCTGCTCGTTCAGGATCGAAAGGAATTAAGAATAAAAATAGTGCGTGTTTAAATGGTAAGCCACTTATCTATTACACCATAGATGAGGCTCGGAAATCTGCTCTCATTGATCGATTAGTGGTTTCGACTGATAGCAAACGAATAGCTATGCTCGCTCAATCCTTTGGCGCGGAAGTTCCTTTTATGAGACCTAAGTATTTAGCATCTGATAAAACAAAAAGTATTGATGTTGTGTTAGACGTACTGGATACATTAAAGAAAGACGAAAACTATAAACCGGATCTCATAGTCTTATTGCAGCCGACATCTCCTTTGCGTAAGCGTTTTCATATAGATGAGGCGTTGCAAAGGTTATTGAAAAGTAATGCTGATTCAATTGTTAGTTTGTGTCAATTAAGAGAGCCGCATCCTCGTAAGATAAAAGTAATTAAAAAAGGGTATGTTCATCCATTTTTGAAAGGCGCCGATAGCTCTGTCCCTCGTCAGCTTTTGTCTAACTGCTATAGGCTTAATGGTGCTATTTATGCTGCATATACCGATAGTGTTATTAAAAAACGGAGATTTTTGGGGCGAAAAGTGATTCCGTACATAATGGACGAAAAATATTCCGTCAATATTGATTCACCGCTTGATCTTATGCTGGCGGATGCACTCTTGCAGAAAAGGTGATATTGCTATGGAGGAATTTAAAGTATGCAAAATAATTGCTGAGGTTGCATCAAATCACATGGGTGATATGGCTTTAGCAAAAAATTTTATTCAAAAAAGTGCAGAAGCTGGTGCAGATTATGTTAAATTTCAGTCTTCACGCTATGAAGATTTAGTTAATCACAGTGATGTACAGGGTGAATGGGTGAAGAAAACATCTCTAACCGACGAAGCTCATTGTGAGCTTATTGAAGAATGTAAAAAGCATCATATAAAATTTCTTACTACGTGTTTCAGTATTACCAGAGTCGGATTTTTGGTTTCACTCGGATTAGAAGAAATCAAAGTTGCGAGCCCCGATCTTTTAAGTTTTGCAATGATCGAACGATTAGCGGCACAATTTAAACATCTGGTGATTTCAACGGGGATGCATAGTATCAGGGATATAAAAACTGCTATTAAATTTATAACGAAGAATAACATCAATGCCACATTGTTACATGCCGTTTCAATGTATCCAGCTCCTTTAGAAAAAACGTTTATGTATAAATTTCTATGGCTAAAAGATCATTTCCCGCGGGTGGGGTATAGTAATCATACATCCGATATCGAAGCCATAAAATTTGCAATGGCACATGGTGCAGAGATTATTGAAGCACATATGAAATTAGGGATAGACGGCCCGGGGAGAGTAGCAGCGTGGGATATTCTTCCCGATGATTTTAAAGAAATTGTCGCATACCGAAAGACATTGACGGAACTTTTAGGAGACTCAAAGTGGTATGTTGATGAAACTTTTTTACATCCTCAAGAACAAGACGCGCAAAGAAAGTTTATTGGAAGATGGGGGGATTATAGGTAGCGAATCATGACAAGCCGATTTCACAAACATCTTTTTGTTTCTGGTCCATCGCGTTGTGGGACAACAATGCTGCGGTTAGTGCTGTCCTCACATCCTGATATTACGATAACGCCAGAAGCACGATTTATTACAAGTATTTTTTGTGCGTTACCATACCTTCCGTATCCTACAAAAAGACTCAATCAGCAAGAGGTGATGTATTTTCTTGAACTGTTGCGTGCCGAGAAAAAACTAAAGGCATGGCCCGGTTTGAATACTGAGCGCCTATGCAATGATATGCTGGCAGCACATATGCCCACTATGCCTGAATTGTTAGATAAAATATTTGTTGGGTTTGCAAAAGCAGTTAATGGGGGAGATGCAATTGTCGGCAATAAGAAAGGTGCGTATGCTCTAGGATACGGTTCGCTATATAAGCAAATGTTTCCTGACGCGAAATTTATTTTTATTGTCAGGGATCCACGAGATGCTATTGCATCAATATTAAAGAATGTCGATGCTTCTTTTCGTTATGCACTAAGTACATATTTTACCCGATTTGCTTATATCTATAGCATGTGTACACACTATGCTCAGGATTCATTGGTGGTCCGCTATGAAGATGTAGTAAATAATCCAAAAAAAATATGTGAAAGAATATGTTCTTTTTTAGAAGTTACTTTCCATGAGAAGATGATCGATTTTTATAAAAACAATAAAGACTATAGATTATTGTCGTCAGCTGGTAGCCGTCATCACCCTCATACGAACGGGCCCTTTGATGCGACACGGATTGGACAATGGGAAAGTGATCAATCGTTAACGAATGATCAGATAGCCACCATTGAGAAAATAGGTAAGAAATATATGGCACAATGGGGCTATGCACTTAGTGCACAGGTTAAACGGTATTCGTTTAACACAGATATCTGTAAATATTATGTAGATCTTTGTGGTAGGAAAGCAGTTACGCATGCATTACATAGGCGATGGCAAAAGCAGATAAAGAAAGGGTAACATTTACAAAGATGATCGAAGCCCATTTTAAATTGGGTGAAGACGGGCCGGGAAGAGCTGCGGCATAGGACATTTTACCGGATGATTTCAAAAACATTATTACCTATAGAAATACCATAGCGACGGTGGTGGGAAATGCTCATTGGCTGCGCGATAGTAAATTTTTATTTCCTGAAGAGAAAGCAGCGCGCAAAAGGTTTATAGGTAGATGGGGAGATAATAAGTAATTTATCATTATGACCTATCAAGCTAAAGCAAAGTATATTGGAGATGTTGCATCTCAATACGATCAAAAACGGGCTTCAAATATAAAATGGAAGCATGAATTAGAGGCCGTGCAAACTATCGTTGCTCAATTTGATGGAGCACAGTCTATTCTTGATGTTCCTCTTGGAACAGGGCGGTTCCTTGAATGTTATGAGAGGGATCAGCATACTGTGGTCGGTCTTGATATATCGAGTGATATGCTGTTACAGGCAAAGACGAAATTGAAATTTAATCATGCAGATTATAGTTCATCTGTGCACATGATTGTTGGAGAAGCAGAAAAGCTTCCATTAGGAAATAAGTCGATCGATTACGTTGTTTGTATACGGCTTTTAAATTGGGTAAGCGAACAAATACTTAAAGATATTATAGGCGAATTTAGTAGGGTAGCTCGAAAAGGTATGGTTATTGGTGTTCGTTTGCAACATCCGATGAAAGCATTTGATTTTTTTAAATTCGGTGTCAGGGCTGTACTACCGACCAGGCACCATATTGTATCTTGGTTCAATTTTATTATAAGAAGCATACTACGTTTTGTGAGCACATTGAAACAGATGGTAGTTAAGTTGTTTTTCAATAAAACAAAGCAAGGTCCGAGAAATATTGCTACGGGATATACACTTCATGATAAAAAAAATGTATTGTCTCTATTCTCTGATTTGGCGATGGATGTGTGTCAAAGCATACTAATTGATACACGTGTTTCTTATTTGGAGAGAAAAGTAAAACCCTATATGTTTTTCCTTTTAAAGGTAAAAGATCAATAAGGAGTTGTTCAATTTATGCAATGGAGTAGTCGCATTGTTGAAGTTGCCGGATTATCGGGTGTGGGGAAAACAACAACGTGTAACACAATAGAAAAAACGTTAGGAGAAAAAAACAAAGCATGGTGCCCGCGCATTTATCTTTTTTTTATTAGGAATTATATAGACAAATTGTTTTTAGTTGGTACAACCGTACGTTTTTTCAATGTTTTGAAGATTGTGTACCAGGCTCAGAAGGAAAACAAAACGTCACTTTTTTTGTGGATAATACGTTTATTAGGCAAGGCATTATGCGTGCAGGGAACGAAAGTGATTGAGCTTGGTAATGAGTCGGTTGCGATTATGCTGATACTCAATAGAATTACGGTTATACGCTGTTTGGCATACATCGAAGCTGTAATGCGTAATGCAGTATTTATTATTGATGACGGTTTTATGCAACGAGGAACGAGCGTATGGTTACGCACACCACCTTCTTCTCGCAACGATATTTTGGAAGTATATTATCGTTCTCTGCCGCGCAAGATATCTGGTGTGATCATTAATGGTTCGGTTCCCTTGATTTTACAACGTGCGCAGACGCGGTCATCCGGTATTCGTAGTGTATTTGGTGTTCAGATGACAGATTCGGTTGATAGTACTCTCGAAGAAACGTATCACGACATGTCACGTATTTTTGATACCTTTGGGCATAAAAACAATTTTTTATTTATTGATGTTAATGAAGGGGTTACTGTTCAAGAACAATCAGAAAAAGTTTTATCAGGAGTCAAAAGTTTATATCCCAATAAAAAAATGATTTGTTGGGCATGTTGTTGAAACAGAGCTGTGAATTGTTATGCATAAAGAACCAAAAATTCTGTTAATTAATCCACCTTTTGAAAAGTTAAAAGGGTTTAATATCGAGAGCATGTCACTCGGTTTATTATATATTGCAACCGTATTACATGAAAATGGATATGTTGCTCGTGTGTATGATGCCGACACTTCTTTCGCAAAGGGAAATTTACGAGACGATATACCCGGCAGACCTCGGACACAACAAAACTATGTTGATAATCTTGATAATCCGTCTCACGTTGCATGGAAAGAGATAGAAGATGTTGTGAGGCACTATAGCCCAGATATTGTTGGCATATCAGTGAAAACGCCGGTTTATCATAGTGCACTTAAAACCATCTCTATTGTAAAACAAATTATGCCGCATTCGACCATTATCGTAGGCGGACCCCATGTCACGATTACAGATGATGCGATGCTACAACACGCTGATGTTGATTTTGCTTTAATTGGCGAAGCTGAATACTCCTTTTTAGACTTTGTCAAAGCATTCAGTACGAATGGGGATATGCATACAGTAGCGGGCTTAAGATACAGAAAAGGGAATGCGGTTATCCGCAATAAAAGACCAGACCGAATTTCATCATTAGATAGCTTGCCGTTTCCTAATAAAGAACTTTTAATTCATAGTGAGCAATATCGTCGCAAGTTAGGGGCAATCATAACAAGCCGCGGTTGTCCTTTTGAATGCGCATTTTGTGCAACCGTACCGTTGTGGGGAAGAGAGGCTAAGTATCGTTCTGCCGAGAATATCTTAAAGGAAATAGACATGCTCTATAAAAGATATCGAATTACCGACATGGAAATTCTTGATGATATTTTTATACTAAACAAAGATAACGTTATACAATTTTGTAAGGGGCTTATTGAACGTTTTGGTAGAAAGAAGATTAGATGGGTATGTTTAGCGCATTTAAATGTTCTTGATAAGGAGTTATTGCGATATTTAAAAAAAGCTGGATGCTATAAGATCAATGTTGGCATAGAGTCGGGGAGCAATCACATTTTAAAATCAATACATAAAAACATAAATACTCAAATCATTAAAAGGGTTTCTCACCAAATTAAAAAAAGCGGTATACAGCTTCATGGCTATTTTATGCTTGGCATTCCTTATGAGCGGGCTGTTGACATGCAACAGACTATACAACTAATAAAAGAGATTAAACCTGATTCTATCAACCTTTGTACTTTTACGCCGTACCCTGGATCGGAATTGTTTGATTATGTCAGCAATGAGGGATTGCTAGATTCTCAGGATGTTGCAGATGGCTATGCGATATATAAAACCATTTGTACCCATAGTGATCAAAATTATTTTTTAAAAGAGGTAAATAGGGAAACATATTTGAAATATTTACATGAGGCATTAACTCTTGTCGGCAAAATAAACAAACGGATGACTTTGAGAAAATTTATGATGCGATATGGCAATATTACCTTTTCACAGGTGAAGAATAAGATCATGAAAGAAAATAAAAAAATAATCGAAAAAATTAAGCATGTCCTTGGCCACCCTCGAATGGAATTTTCAGGATGAAACATGTAAGTGTTATTATACCAACGTATTATCGACACACGTATTTAGCAGACTTGCTTACCATGCTTTTACGACAAACAATGATGCCTTTTGAGGTCATTGTTGCTGATCAAACCCCCGAATCTGATCGACCATCAAATTTTTATAATACGTTTAAGGAAAAAATGAATTTGCGAGTAGTCGATATTGAAAAACCGTCGCTAACGTATCCGCGCAATAAAGCCGCGGAGATGGCTAACGGTGAAATTTTACTTTTTCTTGATGATGACATAGTTATTAGCAGTAATTTTGTAGAATCGCACATGAAAGTTATGGAAGAGGAAAATGTTGATGTTGTGAATGGTGCCGTTACTCGGAGAGAAAGCTTACCCGATGCGTATCCATGGGACGTAAAACAGTTTGATCCTGTGAGATATTTTTTAGCGGCTCCAAATCACCATTGGCAAGGAATGATGCTTAGTGTGTCATCCTGTAATTGTAGTATAAAAAAGGAAATGTTTTTAGCTGTTGGTGGATTTGATGAGAAATTGCCACGAATGGTTGATTTTGAATTAGGATATCGTCTTTTTCGATATGGTGCGAAGATATATTTTAGTAATAAACCATTTGCACGGCATTTGCGGGCACAAGGAGGAAGTCGAAAAGCTCCCAAACAGTACGATTCATTAGTTTCGGCATTGTATATTCATAAGAAACATTTCCCAGGATGGATTACGACGCAATTTATTTTAAAAAGCATCATATCAAAAAAGTGCTTCATTAATCCATTATCAGTGCTAAAAATTATTCGTGCCCATGGAGTGGTCGATAAGCTTTTAAAATAATATTACTATGAAACACATGAGACAAAAAACAATTTTTATTGCCACACATCAAGGTTTTACCACTCGGTATCTATTACAAACAGATATCTTGGCGCGCTTAAAGGAATATGGGCATCGTATCGTTATTATTTCACCAAATAGCAACGATGAAAACTTCCGGAACGATTATGTAAGCGAGAATGTGTTTATAGAACAATTCAATTATAAAAAGATTTATACAATACGAGATACGTTTCTTTATCAATTTTTTACGCAAACAAGACGATTTATATTCCCCGATGGACTCGATATAGCAACATTGCGCGATAAGGAAAAGGCTGTAAGGTATAATTTAAATAAAAAACCAATTAAACAACGAATAGTTCTTTTGACGACGCTATGGCTTGCCGCATTGTGTCGTAAATATCGTTTATTGCGGGTATTATTTTTACAAATAGAACGATTATTGTTCTCAAAGAAATTTCATCAAAAGATATTTGATTATTATAAGCCAGACATGCTTATTTTAGCTGATGTTGGAACAATCGACATCAGTAATTTTATAATGCGAGAAGCAAAAGCGCACAATGTCCCCGTTGTTTCAATTGTTCTAAGCTGGGACAACTTGACAGCTAAGGGGATAGGGGGGGTGAAACCTGATTATGCGGTAGCGTGGAATAGCAATATGAAAGATGAACTGATGAGATATCACGAAGTGCCTTCGGAGAGAATCTTTGTTGGTGGTATACCACATTTCGATTTGTATTTTAAGCCTTGTTTTCCTATTAGTGAAACAGAATTTAGAAATATGTTTGGTTTAGTAGAGGGGAAGAAAATACTTTTTTATGGTACTGCCTCTCCATCAAGTTTTAGGGAAAATGTAAGAATTCTTAGATTGTTAATCGAAGGTATCCGAGATGGCCGTGTTTTGGAACCAGTGCAAGTGATTGTGCGGCCCCATCCTGTCTATTATATTAGAAGTACTGAAACCATAAAAGAAGAGGCAACGGCGATAGAAGCTTTGTGCGAACAGAATAGAGACATCATACGGTTAAATAAGCCGCAGGTACGTCAAAGAAAAATCGGGTGTGAAATGCCGATTGCTGATCAAAAGATATTAGGAGCTATTTTGAAGCATTCAAATGTTTTTTTAAATCAGTTTTCAACGCTTATGTTAGAAGCGGCGATATTTGATCTTCCTATTATTAATATTGGGTTCGATAATTTTAGAAATATTGAAATGAAAAGCACTGAACTACAATTCCGTACTCATTTGAGTCGAGTGTTGGATACGGGCTTTGCCAGAATGGCAGAAAGTGAAGCACAGCTTTTTGAATTAATTAATTTGTATTTAAGAGATTCATCCTGCGATAGAGAGAAACGAAAAGTGATACGAGAAAATGAGGGCGGCTCTCATAAGGGGAGCGCAGGTAATGCAATTGCTTACTATCTCCACACATTAGCAGTTGGGAATAATTAATAAAGGCAGATCATTTTTTAATGAACATTATTGCTTATTTATGAAAGATACCCGGGAATATCATAGTTGTTATGACACACAGAAACGAATGTATTCTTACATGCATCAAATTGATGAGGTAAGAAAAGTATCCCCTCATACAGTGCTCGAAGTGGGGGTCGGCAGTAGTTTTGTGAGTCGATACCTACAGAATTATTATAATCTTACCACACTAGATATATCGAATGACGTAGGACCCGATTGCGTTGGTTCTGTAACCCATTTTCCATTTAAGGACAACACTTTTGATGTAGTACTTTGTTGTGAAGTTCTTGAACATTTGCCATTTTCGGATTTTGAAGCAGCATTAAGTGAACTAAAGAGGATAGCAAAAAGAAGAGTTATTATGTCACTCCCTGATAAAAGGCCTTTTTTTCCGGTACAGTTTCCGATAATTGGCAGAATAAAGATCCCATATTTTTTTTTCCATCAGCCAGAACATATTTTTGATGGGCAGCATCATTGGGAGATTAATGCACGGGGAACCGAGCTAAAAAAAATATTGGAAACTATAGAAAATATGAATTTTGCAGTCATTGATACCTATCAAGTTTTTGAAAATTACAAACACCGTTTTTTCATGCTTGAAAAATAGAGATAAATTACCGGCTTTTTGAGGCTTGGTTTAAAAAAACCTATTTGTCATTGAAAGGTAGCAAATAACATGTTTATGAAAATAATAATCAAACTCAGAAACAAAATTTATCATGGAATGAAAAAAAATTGGCCATTGAAATCAACCTGGCAGAAACTGATTGATTTTACGATTATGGAGAGGCCAGCTCGTTTTAATCATCCATCACACCAGGTTATAATAGGTGTTTTATTGCGCGTTATGAAACGAAATAAGTTTTCATTTTTAGATTGTGGGGTGCTTTCTGCGGTTACTGTCAGGAAGTTGATTCGGACATCGCTCAATGTAACGTATTGTGGAATTGATATTAGCAATAGCGTTATTGATAATTGTAAAAAGCGTTTTCCGCAGATAACATGGCAGGCTATGGATGTACAGAATCTTAAATTTGAGGATGAGACATTTGATGTTGTTTTAGTGCGACATGTTCTTGAGCATCTTCCATATTATGACAAGGCAATTAGGGAGGTAAGAAGAGTTGCACGCAAGTACGTGCTTTTATGTTTGTTTAATCCATTGCGTGAAGTCGATATATTGAAACAACAGACAAAATATGGTGGCCTGTATCATTGTAATGTGTATGGCAGGGATGATTTTCTCACGTGTCTTAACGGACAATTTAGCAGTGTAGAAGAGATATATATTAAGGATTTACAACGAGACAACCAGCTTTTTATCTGTACGGTATAACATGCTCAATTTGCTGAAGATGGTATATAACAAGGTGCTCTTGGTCAAAAAATATAATAGTATTTATGTCATCGAATACCCAAAAAGCGGCAGAACATGGCTTCGTGTCATGGTACTTCAATATTTCTTATTACATTTTAAAGAATTTAAAAATTCTTTTGACATGATGAAAAAAGATCCGCGTATTCCTCGTTTAATTTTTACGCATGATGGGGCAGGGTTGAGTGTAAGGAAAAAGCCATTACGGTATGATGAATTGGCGGTTCAGAGAGGGCGTTATGCACGTAAAAAAATCATATTCATTGTACGTGATCCCCGCGATGTGCTGGTAAGCTTATATTTTCAAGCGGTAAAAAGACAAAAAATATATGCCGGTACTATCTCCGAATTTATCCGTGATGATAAGTTCGGCATAAAAAAAATACTAAGATTTTATGATGTATGGAATGAAACATTATGCGAGCATGAGAAGGACAGATGTCTTATTATTTCTTACGAATCAATGCATCAGAATACGCATGATGTGCTTGTGTCTGTTGTCCGTTTTATGGGGTTTGAAGCGGTCGAGCACATGATTCGAGATGCAGTTCAGTACGCATCATTTGAAAATATGCAACAAATGGAAAAAAACAGTGAACATGCGAGTTCTAAAATATTAGTGACCGGAGATAGATTGGATGTAGAATCATTTAAAACCCGGAGAGGGAAGGTTGGCGGATACATAGATTATTTGCCAGCGGAAGATATAATGTATATTGAGGAGCATATGTATCGTAGTAATAGTGAGTATATAAAACCGTATTTGACACGTCCGCGTTCTGTGAAAGAATGAATATGATGAAAATACAGCAGCTAGTAAAAAAATTTAAAGGGCCGTCTGTTTTATTTCAGCCTTTTTGGAAGCGTTGTGTCATATTGTTTTTTTTAGTTCAGATTGCGTCTGTCATGGAGAGCATTGGTGTCGCTCTTTTTTATCCACTTTTTCAGGCGATGGCAACACCAACTATAAAAAATGAGCATGCTTTCTTATCTACGCTTACTTCTTTCTTTCCTGCTCGATACCTTCTTTTTGTAATGTGTTGTTTAATAATAAGTTTAACCGTTATAAAAAGTATCGTTGTTGTTGTGCGAACGCGGTACGTGCATAAGCTGATTTTAGATTTTCGCGAATATTGGATGAGCAAAATTATGAATAAATATTTACGGGCTTCTTTCTCGTATCTCTTTTCAGTTAAACAGGGGGTCTTGCTGAATAATGTCCTTGAAGAGCCTCGAAAAGCTTCAAAAACAATGGAATTAATCAGTACCTTTTTATCAAAGTCTTTTGTGTTATTGTATCTTTATATTATTCTTTTGTTTATTAATTATAAAGTTACGTTACTATTAAGCATCCTTTTTATAGCGACATCTTTTATTATAATCAAAACTCTTTCCCTTTACTCCATAAGAATCGGGCATGAACGTATCAAGTTAAATCAACGAATGGTTGCGACGGCAGCAGAGGGGGTTGCTTCAATCCGTCAAATAAAAACATTTTCTATCGAGCATGTCGTAAGTAAACAGTTTGCAGATATCATCCATACACTTTTTACGCTTAACGTACGATTCCGGATCATTCAATCATTGCCAACGGTTGTCATGGAAGTGTTAGTAGTTGTAATTACTATGGGTATCATTCTCTACTTGACGTATATACGAGACATTGCATTAGTTTCTGTGTTGCCGATATTGGGAATATTTGTTGTAGTGGGGTATAAATTTTTTATCAACATATCATTTCTCGTTTCTCGGGGGATGGAAATAGTGTCGGGGCTACCTTCTATGAGCTTAGTCTATGCTACGGTATCGGTTATAAACGAACTCGATTGTATCGGCCGTGGAGAAAAGCTGGACCGTATAACCCGTGATATATATTTTAAGGATGTTTCTTTTCAATATCCTGACCGCTTATTTTCTTTTGAGAATATAACCATGCATATACCGATACGGAAAGTAACAGCGATCATTGGTGCTTCGGGATCGGGGAAATCGACAATAGCTGACCTTTTGTTAGGATTTTTGGTTCCACAAAAGGGTGCGATTATGATAAATGGCCGTGATTTGCGAGATCTGGACATGTTGCAATGGAGGAAGAAAATCGGTTTTGTGACCCAAGAAACGTTCATCTTTCATTCAAGCATAAAGGAAAATATATTAATCGGCAGGTTAAATGCTACAGATGATGAAGTTATCACAGCAGCACGTCAAGCGAATGCGCACGATTTTATCATTGAACTGCCACGGGGATATGACACTGTCGTGGGAGAAAGAGGAATGAAACTTTCAGGCGGCCAGCGGCAGCGTCTCGCCATCGCTCGTGCAATAATTCGTGACCCAGAATTGTTTATTTTTGATGAAGCAACTAGTTCGCTCGATACGGAATCAGAACAGCTTATTCAAAAGTCTATCAAAGCATTAGGCCAGGAGAAAACAGTTATTATAATTACCCATAGAATATCTACTATCAAGGATTCAGATTTAGTCTACCGATTAGAGCAGGGGAGGATTGTTGCAAAGGGGTCTTTTGATAATGTCCTGCACAATCAGGAATAAGTCGCGTTGTAGAAGTGAAAAATATGATAGATAAACTAATTTTTCTTTATTCTTTTAACGGAGGAGAGATTGACCTTCCTTTTGAAGGGAAAGAAATAGTATACAGTCATGCGGTTAATTTTCTATTGGAGGATACGTATTTTTATTTATTGAAGCTGATGGTCAAAACAAACATGGTTAAGAAGGTATATGTTGTTTCAAAATGCATGGAGACGTCACATCGTTTTGCCGGTTATGGAATATATAAATATTCCAATACGATGGAGATATTATATGTTCCAAATTTAGCATCCATTGATAATTATGTAGGAAATGTTGATGATACTGATTTAATTTGGACACGAGGGACCTCTCCAGTGTGGAGCAACTATCTTGTGCGACATTCAACCGCGCGAAAAGTGCTGTATAATCTTGCATATTTAAAAGGTTCTGCCCAGGAGTATGATCTGATTTTTGCAGATGACGATGTACGCTTTAAATCTCTTAAACGACATCCCTGTGCTTTTCCATTCATAAAACCTGCTAATGAAAAAATCTTTTTTCCCCTTAACGTAGAGAAACAATACGATATTATTAGTATCGGTACCATTCAAGAACTAAAAGGACAACTAAAGATTATCAAAGCTGCGAGAAAGTTAAGAAAACCGTTACGATTAATTTTTCCCGGGGCAATTAAAGATCAGTCATATTTGAAGGCATGTCGAGAATGTTCAAATGGTTCGCTGCTTACCGTTGAATTTCCTGGTGTTGTAACGAGGCAGAAACTCAATATGCTTATTAATCAAAGTCGGCTTCATGTTTTTGCTTCACGGCGTGAACAAGTTCCGCGTGTGCTCATGGAGGTGGCATGCGCAGGAGTGCCGAGTCTTGTCACCGATCACATTAAGGGCGGAGGGCAAAATTATATAACAAATAATATTGGCGGTATCTGCTCTGAATGGTTTTTGGCCCATTACATAAAAAAAGCCTTAATGGGCTGGAATAAATCGCCTCGAGATGAATATATGAGGAAATTTAGCAGTACTATTGCTTTAAAAAAAATACAGGATGCGTTTAGGCATATGGGGTGGATATAATTTCTATGCGGCGGAAAAAGATGGATATTATAGATCAGAAAAAAAATAAGGGTATTGAAAGAAAACTGAAAAGAAATGTTTCTATGAAAGGGATGAATACTTTTCAGATAGAAGGACAGACCGCGTTCCTTTTGGAAGCGAAAAACACTGATGTCCTCTGTAGTGCGATC
>JAHJGZ010000139.1 GCA_018823795.1 Candidatus Omnitrophota bacterium | reverse complement strand
TTTCGCTTTTGACCCTTAATCGGTATGAACCTTTCTCGAAACGAGCGGCTCAAAAATCGTATACCTGCGATAAAACCTGTACACAATACCCAATCCAAAATAAATACAGACCTTGGGTACCCTATTAACCCATGCGTAAAAACAATAAATAAAACAAAACTCACCGTGGCAGCACTATTTGCTTTTAATATCTGCCACATATCCTCCATGCTTACATATTTCCACATGCCGGAAAATAAGTTGAAAAAATAAAATATGCACCCCTTAACTAGGATCAGCACAAGTATAGTCCTTAAAATAATCTGCGCTTCCTGCTGAGATAGCATAAAATCGAACCGGATATAAAATGCAAAAATATATGACACAATCACAATCGCAATATGCATCACCACAATAATAGGCAGTCTAATTCTCAACAAAACCCCTTTTAATGCCATAATATTTGAACTCCTACATTTGCCGACATAATTCCCCTGCTATTACAAAACTATTATTTCAACAAAACATCTTTAAGTGTTTCCGCTATGATTGTTACATCTTTGATAAAACTTATTCCACTTTCGATGTACCCTAGACTTATCTCCAACTTATCAGGAAGAATAACTTCCCCATACAACTTCTCCGGATTGTCATCTTGCGATAATAAAGTTTCCTCATTCCTGTATTTTATCGAAGCCTTGTCTGTGATTCCAGGGCTGACACCTAAGACCTTTTCATATTTTCCGGAATAAAAATCTTTGTATTTAAAAACTTCAGGTCTCGGCCCTACCAAACTCATCTCTCCCTTTAAAACATTGATAAGCTGTGGCAATTCATCAATTTTTGTCTTCCTCAATAAGCCTCCAATAGAAGTAACTCGGTGCCTCACGCCAGGCTCAAAAGTCAATTTCGCTTCTTGTCGGACGCAATACATGGTACGGAACTTGTACAGTAAAAATTCCTTACCATCCTTCCCCATTCTTTTTTGCCTAAAAAAAACTGGCCCCGGCGAATCCATCTTAACTAAAACCATAACTAATAAAAAAAGCGGCAAACACAGTAAACTTACTATCGTCGAAAATATAATATCCCCTAATCTTTTTCCAAACATATTATAAATATTCATTTTTTGTTTTTTTCAACAACGTCTTTAACCTCCCAGATGACCCTATCCACTTCTTCCTGTCCCATTGATGGATAAATAGGTAACGAAATAATTCGCTTATATGCATATTCACTTTCAGGAAATTGACTACTTCTGATTCTTAATAAATTCTTATAAAATGTGTGTTTATAAAGCGGGATAAAATGTACACTGGAACTTATTCCTCTTTTACCCAACTCTTTTATGAATAAATTCCTGCCAATTTTCAAAGAATCCAAATTTAATTTAATCACATATAGATGCCAGCTAGTTTCCGTATAATCATCTATGGTGGGGCACGCTACTCCATCTATACTTTTAAATGCTTCACTATATCTCCGTGCTATTCGTTTCCGTTTACGCCACATAGTTTCCAATCTTTTCAATTGTGCAAGACCTAATGCCGCATTTATATCCGTTGTGTTGTACTTAAAACCCGCCTCCATAACATCATAAAACCAAACTCCTGTCTTTGAGTACCGTTTCCATGCATCTTTATTCATGCCATGAAGACGCATAATCTTCATTTTGTCGGCCCATCTTTTGTTATTCGTAGTTATCATACCCCCTTCACCTGTTGCCAAAGTTTTTGTAACATAAAAGCTAAAACAAGTCATATCCGAAAGTGTCCCTATTTTTTTATTTTTATACCATGCCGGCAGTGCATGCGCTGCGTCCTCAATGACAAATAAATTATGCTTCTTTGCTATCTTTTTTATCATATCCAAATCCACGGGTTGACCACCATAATGAACAGGAATGATAGCTTTTGTTTTTGATGTAATTTTCGATTCGATTTTTGATACATCAATGTTCAACGTATCCCTTCTAATATCGATCAAAATAGGTTTTGCCTTAAAATAACAAACAACTTCCGCGGTAGCGGTAAAAGTAATTGCCGGAACTATAACTTCATCTCCCTCTTTAAGCCCGATAGCATCCAAGGCAAGATGCATAGCAGCCGTGCACGAATTCACTGCAATCGCATGTTTCGACCCCACATAATTTCGAAACCGGCGCTCAAACTCTATCGTTTTGGGACCCATGGTCCACCAACCGGATTTAACCGCCCTGATCACTCCTTTTATTTCTTGTCCTGTAATATCTACCTTGTGAAAAGGAATCTTCATTTTTTCTTAATTGCCCCAAAATAATGCGTATTAAAGATTTTCAACGATTCTAAAAAATAACAAGCACCAAAAGAATATTTTGCAAGTTTTCTCGAAATAGGTGGCGCTAAAGTAACCCTTCTCATTCGGATCTCACATTCAGGAAATAATTCGAAAATCTGTTTTTTATTCACAGATTTGACATCAGAGTTAAATGGATTCTCTACATGGTAATCAT
>JAHJGZ010000138.1 GCA_018823795.1 Candidatus Omnitrophota bacterium | reverse complement strand
TTTTTTTCTTTTTTTTCTTTGTTCTTTTTTTTATCTTTTATCCTTTATCTTTTATCTTTTTTAAATCAAAGTGAGGTACCGCGTGAATGATATGTATTACGGCATTGCCGTAGCATTAGCAGTGCACGGGGGATTGTTGTACGGTGATATCGGGGCGGTAGCACCTCCGGTCTATACAGTTCGCCATGCCCCGTCGAGTATTGAAATTTCTCTCGTTGCTACAAAACCGGTACCAAAGGAAGTGGTGAAGGAACGAGAAGTGGTCGTTACCAAACCACTGCCCCATACGCCGCAGAAAAAAAACGAGGAACGTCCGGTAAAGATTACAAAACCACTCCAAAAAGTCAAACCGGAAAAAGTAAAAGAGGATACTCCTGAAAAGGAGCCGGTTGATCGTCCAGTCCAGGAGGCGACACCGCTCCTCAATACACAGCAGGGGGCGCTCATCGAACCGAAACCGCTCAGCTTTTACAATGCCTCACCGATCTATCCGCGTGTTGCGCGGGAGCGGGGGTATGAAGGAACCGTTATTTTGCGCGTGACCGTTTTGCCGAGCGGCAAGCCGGGTTCGATTGAGGTGAAGGAAAGTTCAGGCTACGTCGTTTTAGATAATGCCGCCCTGCGCGCCGTCAAAAAATGGCAGTTTACCCCCGCAAAGAAAGATGATATCGCCTTAGAAAGCTCCGTCGATATTCCGGTAGTGTTCGTGTTGCGAAATCATTTAAAATAATTATGTGTAGGGGCGATTCATGAATCGCCCGTTGAGAGGTTGATACGTCGTAGGGACACGGCACGCCTGCCTGCCGTGCAAGGCAGGCCGTGTCCGATTGCAGATTACCAATCGTGGTCAAAGATTTCGAACTCGTCTCATTGCCACAAATTCCACATTAATAAAATCCGATTCTGCGTTTTGGTGTTTCGGGTGGGGCCATGAGCTGTCTGATCGCCGAAAAGATAGCTTGAATGTCGCTGTCATGTTTTTCAATTTTTCGTTCAAGATCTGATAGTTTTAATGCAAGATCCTTATTGAGAGAAAGTACCTGTCGTAATTTAACAAATGCTCTCATAATCGCAATATTGACGTGAGCCGCTCTTTTACTCCGTAAAACACTCGAGAGCATGGCAACGCCCTGCTCCGTAAAAGCAAATACATTTGGGGCATGTTTTATATTTGAACTTATCACAATCTGTGATAAGTTCAAAATCTCTCGACGGGTTAATGAAAAAATGAAATCGTCCGGAAAGCGGTCGCGATTTCTTCGTACTGCTTGATTTAATACCCGTGTTTCAACTCCATAAAGTTGTGCAAGATCTCTATCCAGCATAATGCGCTGTCCCCTGATTAAATAAATCCTTTGTTCGATAACTTCATGTTTAACAAGTTTTTTCATTGCAGGCCTCAATTGGTTATGTTAATTGTACAATATGAATAATGATTATGCTATTATAGCATAATTCTATATAATGGCAATACGTAGTAAACATAAAGCAGGCATGACAGAGGATATACGAAATATACCCGCCGCCCGTTTCGCGTTAGCGAAATCGGGGCAAGAATACCCATTGAGGGGCAGTCGCCCATATAATCATTTTTACATGAGCGCATACTTTACGGAGTCAGCAGGACGACGTAAAGTATCAGCGCGAATGTATCTCGTTAGACAGCATTCCTAGTGAAGTCTAATCGAGGCGCGTCCAGCACCATATTCTTTCTCACTACGCTCCGTTCGGCAATCCTGTCTCACTGCACTGCCACAGATTTCTGTTCGTCAATCCTAGACTCACGACGAAAACTGAGGCCGTTCGAAAGAACATGGCACTGCCCTATACGGGCTTTTTTACCTCTTATACCTTACCCCTTAGCCTTTTTTACATCTTCCTTGAACAAATGCGGTTATTCTGATATCATCTGCCTTACATTTCTCGTCTTTCTCCACGAATTTTTCACGTCAAATTTCCCTCTCCTTCGGGGAGAGTTTAAATATAAATGACGGCATTAGTTACTGCAGCGGTAGCAAAGTAACTAATCTGTCGGAATTTATTCAGCAAAGCTGGGAAGATAATCAAAAAAATACATAATTGTGTGTTATTAGTAGTAACAGGGATCAATAATTAAGTATTGTGTCCCCGGAACTATTCCCAAATAAACTTAAAACGCTTGTCCCAGTATTATCAAATGGCAAATATGATATTAATAAAGAGCATTTTGTCTATCGGCGGCTTATTTCACTTATTAGAGTTCGTAATTCCATTGCACATGCAAAATCTGAAATGGAAGAAATTGTGGTAGATGAAGATGAACTCGTGGATATGCCAATTATAAACTTTGGCATAGCGAAGATACCAAGGCAGTTTAAGTTTCGAAGGGAAGATATCACCCTGGGAGCATCAAAAATGTTTACTCCATTGGAGTATCACGGTGCGCTAGATAAAATAGAAAAATGGTTTTTTCAGCGATATCCTAACAAATTGAGTAAAGTTGCCATGGTGATTGAACGGGCAAAACAACCACAATGGGAAGAGCAGACAACAATGTTAGTTAAGCATTTGAAGTAATTTAAGTAAATTTTGGGGACGCAATACTTAATTGAGATAAATATTGCGTCCCTGGAATTATTTCTGGGGATTGCTTATTGCGGTGGTAGGCAGAAAATACATGAGATAATAAAATGCCACTCACGCGTAGTTCTAGGTACACAATATAAATGAGCACGTAACTTATGGAACATAGTGACATAAGTTGCTGTGCGAATTAATCCCGTTCCGCGTTAGCGGAATCGGGGCTTAATTGAGATAAATATTACGTCCCCGGAATTATTAATTTGGAATTCGCACCGCTACCTTTAACTTCGACATTTTATAATTAAGGAGGCGAAATGGGCTTAAAGAATAATTTATCAAGTTTATTAATTTTGTTCTGTAGGATTGTCTGGATAAGCTTAATTGTATATTTCTTTTCCTCTAAAAAATCGCTCGATATTATCTTATTGATTTTTGCTACAGGGGTAATAATTGATGGAACAATATATGAATTTTTTGTTGGTCATGAAAACGCTAAAATAAAAATAGGAACTTCTTTTTTTAATTTGCAAATACCCCAATTTTATACAGCTATTTTAATTGCCGCATCTGTTATTTTAATGCTGTTTTATGGTGATATAAAAGTAAAAACAGATGAAAAAAATTTTGAAGAGCGGATAAAAAGAACTGTAGAAAAAATATTGTCTTCGTCACAGGAGCCAGATAACAATACCAAGAATGAGCATAAAACAATTAAAGATTTACTTGTTCAAGCGGAAGAACTATATAGAAGAGATCGTTTCGAGGAATGTATTTCTTTGCTCGATAAAATACAAACGAATGATAACGTAATCATAGAAAAAAAGGCGTTTTATCGAATATTGACGTTATATAAGCATTATGAAAATAAATTAATAAATTTTATTCCTGTGAAAGAGGATGACATTAATAATTTAGAAGACTTATTTACATTATATTTGAAAAAATATAAGGAAAGCTCAAAGTATACTGTTATTTATTATTTTTATGGCCATTTTCAGCGTATTTTTAGATTAAACAAACAGAGAGCTCTTCAAGTTTTCGATGACATGATAGATAAGCATTGGTATTCAACATGGATACAAGGATCGCTTTATTATTCAGCACTACTTCATTATGAACTCGGGGATGAATCCAATAAGCTAATAGCGATTGAAAGAATGAAAGTATTATCAAAACAGGATGGCTACCTTAAAATTTTTGAATCAGGTATGACAGTAGATGCAGCCTTTGTGGCAAATAGTACTTTAGTGAACTGGGGAGTATCATCAGTGTCAATAGACGACAGAGCGAAAGAAGAAAGGAACTCTGTGGACACAATATAAATGAGCACGTAACTTATGGAACGTAGTGACATAAGTTGCTGTGCGAATTAATCCCGTTCCACGTTAGCGGAATCGGGGCTTAATTGAGATAAATATTTATAATGTAAAAAAATAAAAAGTAGAACACACTGGAAGACGTTGTACGCAACTAGGTGCAAGGTGAAGAGATATAATTTAAATATTGTATTTACCGTATTTTGAGTGTAACTTATTTAAAGGTAGGATGTTGAGTACAACGTCTTCATTAGGACGAACATTTCTTTAAAGAATGATTTGCCTATTGCCGTATATATAAGTATACTATAAACTTATGGTGATTACGACATGAAATTTGATGATCTAATATTAGAAAAAATAGTTTTAGAACTCAGATATAAGCTGGGATATGCGTATCTTGATAAATGTGGAGCAATTTTAAATGAGCTTATAACGCGATTTCCTCAATTGATGATAGAAGGCGTCAATCCACAAGCAAGTGCTTTAAGAGCCAAAGGCAGTGGATTAACTATCGACTTTAATAGTGACAGAATTCTTATTGTTGAAGACTTTATAAAAAAACGTAATGAATTTATTGACATTGCATCTAGCGCAGTGAATATTATATCTGAGCGAATTCAAGTCCAATCTTTTACAAGAGTTGGAAATCGATTTTTTTTCGTTCATCCATATAAAACATTAAAAGAAGCAAACGAGCAATTAAAGACATGGGGTTTTTTACATTTTGATGAAAAAAAGTATTCGAAATTTGGGCAAACCTTACAGTTTAAAAAAGCCGGATTCCATTTATATCTTGAAGATGATAACGTAGGTAGGAGTATTAGAATCCAACCTTTAGAAAGAACCGTTGATTACGAGTTACCTCCTTTTATACCATCAGGAAAGAAAGTAGTACCTCCGCCTATAATCTTAAATTTTGATATTGACATATATACAAAAAAAGTGGTGGAGCGAGGAGTTCTTAATACGAGCGATTTTTTAAAATCAAATTATAAAATGTTGCGTGATAATTTAATCCCTTTTATGGAGAAATAATTATGGCATCCAATTTTTCACCATCATCCTCTCCCTCATCTTCAGGACCAAAATTAGATATTTTTGAAGTTGAAAAAGGTGAACGCACTGAAAAAAATAGAGAACCTAACATTTCTCCATTCACATCAGTACTGCATCGCACATATGATTATCACGAAGGGACTGGAGAAGGTGGTTTTTATATTGTAGATATGGAAGTTCAAGCTCAAGAACAAGAATCAATTCATGCTGATGCTTTATACTATTTGGAAAAGGAAGAAGCGGTCGATGAAGATCTGCGTGAATCTAAACTTGTTTTTATTTTGCAACATGTGTCCAAATGCGTTGAATTATTAGATGAGGCGTTTCAATATGAGGACGAGGCAGATGTGTTGGACAGAGAGAATTCCATGCTAAATTTTCATAAAGAAGCATTGAAACTAAACTATTATTTAGATTACAGTAGTCGATTTGCACAATTCGTTAACGTGATTACAAATATGATTCATGAGCAACAAACAAAAGAATACAACATTCAAAAAATTAGTATAATTAAAGTCATTTTTGATATTGTTAGACGCGATATCGATTTATGTGATAAAAACATAAAAGAAATATATCGGTTAGCCCACAAGTTTTCTATTCCCTTAAGAAATCCGTTGAAAGACTTAGAAGATTAAAACTCTTATCCATGAAAAGTGTATTTGTTGAAACAAGTATAATGGTTGACCGTATTTTTAAAGACCGGACAGCGAAGTATGATGCCGTTTGCTCGAACTATGGAAAGAAAATTTCTTCTCAATTTGTTCGACTAGAAGTTAAAAAAGGTTTTCTTTCGTATTGCATTCTTTTATACAACAAGGCTGAACAATGTACTACGGTAGATCAAGTAGTTAGCTATGTTCATACAATATCTTCTGGCCCTGCACGTCACCGATTGTCTTCTATGTTGGAGTTGATTGTTAAATGGCTTAAAGAAACACATGCCACCGTTGTTAGTCAAATCGACCCTATCTTTATTACATTAGGAGACTATCAGATTCACCATTTAAGAGCTTTTTTAAAAAATGTCATAGAAAAAGGCTGGTATTTTTTTGACATAGTCATTGATGACGTTATTAACGAAATAGGCGCGTTTAACGATCTTCCAGGACCACAATACAATTCAGAAAAAAAACTATTTAATAATTCTATGCCAACGCAATACGTTAAAGATAATGTCGAAATGATATTTTGTTATGTGTGTAAGAATGCAGGAAAATTTTCTGCAATAAGAGAGAGATTAAAAAAAGAGACTGAGGATCATGAGACAAAAAAAAGAATAACGGCAATAAAAGAAATACTCAAACACAGAGGAAACCCGTCACTTGCCCAATGTCAATACTGTGGTGATGCTCTTATCGTAGTAGAAGCACCGGATGACTCAGTTATTTTTACAAATAATATGAAGCATGTAAAGCCCATTGCGGAGGCTATCAATAAAGCAGTTGTGGGATACAAAAGAAACTAATTAATAGGGCAGTTCTGGGGACACAATACTTAATTGAGATAGTTAATTGCAGGGACACAATATAAATGAGCACGTGATTTATGGAGCACATCGTGCGAGATAAGTCACTGTGCGAATTAATCCCGTCCCGCTTTAGCGGGATCGGGGCTTATTCACC
>JAHJGZ010000137.1 GCA_018823795.1 Candidatus Omnitrophota bacterium | reverse complement strand
CCGTAAGCGCAGATTAGAGGATTATGATTGGTATCTGTTTTGGAATGTGTATAGTATTGGCGCTACTGATTTTTGGGGTAATTTTAGGTCAAAAGTCAAAAACATTGTTAGGGGGGAGCATTATGATAACGTTTACAAAGAGATTCTTGAAAAGAAGTTGACAGACAACACTGTTCTTTTTCTTTCGGAACCCCCAAGTGTTGTTCCACGGAATTACAACAAATCGTTACATGAGAATTTCAGATATATTTTTACGTGGAAGAACAGTCTTGTCGATGCAAAGAAACACCATAAATTTTACATACCGGTAGCTGAAAATTTTAAGAGCATTGTGAATGTTCCGTTTTCAGACAGAAAACTGATTGCGGATATTTCTGGGAACAAGTTTTCTAGTCATGAACGGGAATTGTATACAGAAAGAAGGAATACGATTAAATTCTTTGAGCAGAACTATCCATATGATTTCGATCTTTACGGAGTTGGTTGGGATTGGTCCGTAAAGAGATATTTGTGGAATGGGGTTAGAAACGGGACATGGGAAAAACACCGCTATAAAACATATAGGGGGACCGTAAGGGATAAATTGGATGTACTGCCGAAATATAAGTTTGTAATTTGTTATGAAAATATCCTAGACGAGGACGATTATGTATCAAACAGGATATTTGATGTGTTGAGATGTGGTTGCGTTCCCATATATTGGGGGGCAAAAAATATTTCGGATTATGTGGATGAAGATGCATTTATTGATAGGCGAGACTTTAAGTCTAATGAGGCTCTTGCTGAGCATATTTGCAGCATTTCGGAAAAAGAATATGAAAAGTTTCTTTGTGCAGGGAGAGCGTATATTAACGGGGAAAAATTTAAATTATTTTTATCAGACAATTTCTCCGATACAATAATAAAAGTTTTGAGGTTAAATAGTTGAGTTCGTTTTAATGAGATAAGAGATAAGATAAATGTCTAGCGCAGTATCGCAAAAAAAGATTGGTAAACTCTTTACTATATATTCCAGCGGCCGCGCTGTTGGGATGCTGTTCTCGGTTTTATTAATTCCGTTATTTGCTCGGGAAATGCCACAGGCAGAATTTGGATTTATTGGCATTTTATGGTTCATTATACCGCTATTATCCAGAGCCATGAATTTGGGGCTAGATGCTGCTCTTGGTATGAAATTTTTCAAATTAACGCATCAAGAAAGATCTTTGTATTTGTATAATGTCCTGTTATGTACCGTGGCGATTGGAGTAGCGATTATGGCGGTTGGTTTGTGGAAAATAAATTGGATTCAGTTTGCCATTGGTTTGCAGATGACCAGAAACGGGTACTTTTTTCTGATTTTGGCCGTATTTTTCTCAATATGTGTGACAATTACACAGGCATTTTTTCAATATGAAGGCAAGGCCGTTAAAAACATTATATTTTCAATATGCCCTCCCGTTATTATAACTGTTACAACATATTTATTGGTGTGCTATGTCGATAAGAATTATATATCCTATCTGAAAGGATTGGTTTTGGGGTATGGGATCTTTACTATAGTTGGAATATTGTATTTTTTAAAAAAATACTCTCTGAATTGTTTTTATGTATCTCTTCCGGTTATAAAGCAATTGTTACGGATAGGATGGCCAACAATCCCATCTACTGTTGGTGGCATTCTTTTGGCATCAGGGGATAGGTATGTTATTAAGTGGGCTTTGGGGCTAAATGCAGTAGCGGTTTATACTTATGGGTATCGTTTCGCCGAGTATGTTGCCTCAATGTTTTTGGAGCCGTATCAAAAAGCGCTTGGTCCTATTTTAATGAATGAGGCTGCGAAAGATTCAGATAAGGCTTCTTGTTATAATGCGGATGTTGTTTATACGAATAGCGTATTTTTCCCAATCTTGGTGGGGTTGATCATAGTGCCGATGAAAAACATCATGTTCTGGCTGGGTGGAGCAAAGTATATCCAGTCTTATTGGATATTTTTACTGGCGGTAATAGGTATATTGTTTTTTCACGTGAGACAAATTTCCAGTATTATTTTGAATCATTTTGAAAGAGCGGATTTGAATATGTATATAGTGATTGGGGCAGCTCTTTTAAATTTGGTATTAAATATATGTCTGGTGCCTAAATATGGAATAATTATGGCGGCTGTGACTACAATCATATGCTATTTTTTGATGCTATTTTCCACCATTTTCATTGCTAATTTTCTTATGTCAACTAGGATAAACTTGCGAAAGGTGTTAGTGAGAATCCTGCCGTTTTTAGTTTTTATTTCCGGGGTATTTTATATGGATTGGTTTGCCGATGGTTTTTCAGCGTTTCAATCCTGTTCGTTGAAGTTTTTAATGTTTTTGATAATGTTCTGTGTGATGTTTATATTTGAAGAGATGCGGAAAGGTGTGGCAAGAATAGGTCCATTCGGAAAACACAAGGATTGTTCGCTGAAAGTATTAACATAAGATAGGAAAAACAAATGAGAATTTTTCAAGTTATTAAAGCCGCAACAAATTCAAGTGTGCCGGGAAATCAAACCTGGTATCGCAATTTGTATGAGCCGTTAATTGATATGGGATGCGAAGTTTTTTTATTCCCGGCTAATGACGGATGGGAGGCAATGTATCGTAAAGACAAACAACTGAAGGCTAAATTTAGTCAGAGATTGATTGATACGTTTATAAAGGAACACGAGAAAGCTCCTTTTGATGTTTTCTTTTCATATATTATGGACGGAATAGTTGAGCCGGCCATTATGG
>JAHJGZ010000136.1 GCA_018823795.1 Candidatus Omnitrophota bacterium | reverse complement strand
TATTCTATTAGGATTACACTTGAGTTTATATTTATAGCTATTAAACCTATTCTTCTGATAGAAAGAATCAATAAGAAATATACTTAATATTATGGTTTCTCGGCAACCTTTATACTATATTTCTTTTTAAAAAAAAACATATATCGATTAAATAACTAAGCCTTACCGAAATCCTTTTTTCTCTCTTTAGTATCCTTCCCTGTTGCCTTAAATAAAAAATCATTCCATTTTTTTATAATTGCATAATCACCACAGATTTTCTTTGGCGGAACAATATCTATAATCAAAGAATTTTTCTCTTGTTTCATTGAAACATCACCAATTCCCTCAACAGAAAACTAAATACCTGCAGTAACATCGCCAGTTGCTCCAAAATAATCCGATAATAAACCGTTAATATCTGGGTTATATCCACGTTTAATTTTATATGCACGCATATGTCCCTGTATATGAAAAATATCATTTTAAAGTTTTGATATATACCAATCCTTTGACCCCAACCTAATACGTATTAATATGCAGAATATCCTCCAATTTTCGTTTCGGTACATGTAAAACACCATTGCTATCTCGATAATATTCCACAGAACTTGATGCTTCCTCAATCACAGGATGCTCCGCTTTATATCCAAGAGCTATAACTGAATCAACCAATAATGATTGTGGAATACTAAGAATCTCTCTGATTATTTCCTTATCAATTTTACATAAAATACAGCTCCCCACCCCCATAGTCTCAGCTATATGAACAATAGTTCCTGCCGCAAAACTCACATCACGAAGATACCATGGACTTGTCTTATCCTTAACCAAAATTATGATATACGCCACTGGCCGCTCAGATATCATTGGTCGCCACTCCGGTTTTAGATATGCTGCCCAATGCAACGCCTCAAACACCCGTCCACATACCATTTTATTAGTCACAATAATAAACTCTAATGGTTGTAGATTCGCTGCTGAGGGAGCTAAACGCGCTGCATCAACACATTTTTTTAAAAGATTAAGGGATACCCTTTTTTGCTGAAATCGACGAATTGACCGGCGTGACATAAAAATAGAAGTATCAATCATGGAAATCACCCCAATAACCATTACTATTTCTATAAGGTTTATCGTAACCTACATTAATACCCAAGGCTTTTCAGATATCTCATGCCTAAACGAATACGTCGTGTCAGAACTTTTGCACGAACAGCAACAAAAACCCAGGAAAAATATCTCATTGAAAACGCTAAACATCTACACGATAATCCTGAGGAGCTCCTTCCTGATATTACCGATGAAAGTGGTAGGAAATATATCACTCAATTACACAAACGAATAGAAAAAGCACACAAGTATAGGGATGAAACCCAGAAATTAGAAAAAATCGCCAATAAAAAAGGAATCGAAGCAGCAGTTGCTGGCACTCTACTATTAGCAATATCAGAAAAAGCCCCCTACCTCGGAGTAGTTAAACTCCCTACGGGTGATGTTACCTATGCTCAAAGAGGAAAAGCAGATAAAGAAAAACTCATCGGTATCCAACATTACACTGATCCAATCCTACGACTTATGATGGTAAAAGAACTTTCCTTTAAAAAAAACCTGTATTTCTATTCCTGGGATACTGGTTATATATGTACTGGAAAAACTCCACAACCACCCCAAGATTTTATCAGTTTCATCTCCAAAGAATTAAATCTTATTATTCATGAGAAAGTAGTCCATTGTAAACATCTCAACCCCCAAAAAATCAGAGAGGAATCCATTCAAAAAGAATACTATCTTAGAATTTTTTGGAAATCTGCTGATTGGTATTTCGGTGTCTGTGAAGATTGTGCTAAACACACAAAAAACTCAATGTACACAATTTCGAAATATATGCTTGCCCCTGCTTTATCTGATGATTTTGATATCTCAGTTATTGCAGAAGTCATCAAACATTATGAAACAGACACTTCTGAAACGACAGCAATAACTGAATATTTTTCAGGGAAAATCACTGATTACGAGATCATACAAAAAAATATTCGATCACGTAAAAAAACTGTAGCAGATGCTGAGGAACGGATCCTCATTCTTAATGGAAAATCCTATGGAGATAACATAGAAGGATTTATTGAGGCTCTTGATGCCACGAGTTATGAAATAGAAGCATTGACCTTTATTCTATCTCAAT
>JAHJGZ010000248.1 GCA_018823795.1 Candidatus Omnitrophota bacterium | reverse complement strand
GGCAGTCAAGAGCGGAGATTCGTGGGTCATTAACGGCAGAAAGACACTGACCACAAATGCCAACACACCGATGACCAAGGGATCGATCGTTCAGGCAGTGACCGGTGTCAGGCCGAATGGAAGGCATGATTACACCTGTTTTATCGTGGAAAATGGTACGCCGGGTTTCACCCTGAACACGCAGAAACGAAAACTCATGTGGAGGGCGTCAAATACTGCGGAACTCTTTTTAAATAATTGCCGTGTCTCGAATGATGCCATTCTTGGGAATCCAGGGGATGGGTTCAAGCAGATGCTTGCGACCCTCGATGGCGGGCGCCTTTCCATTGGGGCCATGGGTCTCGGTTGTGCCCAGGGGGCTTACGAGGCTGCCCTGCGTTATTCCAAAGAACGTATCCAATTCGGACGTCCCATTTGCAAACAACAGGCCATTGCCTTCAAACTGGCGGACTGCGCCGTTGAAATAGAATGCGCTCGCAACCTTTTATACAAGGCCTGCTGGCTCAGGGATCGAAACCGCCCCTTTGCCAAGGAGGCGGCCATGGCCAAGCTTTACTGCTCGGAAATGATGGGCCGTATCGCCAACCACGCCGTTCAGATTCACGGCGGATATGGTCTGATGAAAGAATACAACGTGGAAAGGTTTTACCGGGATCAGAAACTTCTGGACATTGGAGAAGGTACTTCCGAGGTCCAGAGAATTGTGATCTCGCGGTATATCGGCTGTTAGCGATTGATTATTGACGATTGAATATTGAATATTTAAGGATGGAAGCAATACCCTGAATAGTCAATTGAAAGGTTCAACGATGAGTGATCAGGTTCTATTATCGGAAGAAAAAGACGGCGTGGCGATATTGACCTTGAATCGTCCTGAAGCGATGAATTCCTTTAATTTTGCGATGCTTCACGCCCTCAGGGATCAGATCGAAGCGCTTCGATTCAAACCGGGCATCCGGGTGATCATCATTACGGGATCCGGGCCAAAGGCCTTTTGCGCCGGAGCGGATTTAAAAGAACGGGTCTTAATGGACGAGCAGCAGGTCAAAAATTTTATTTTCACCATTCGCAACCTGTTTACGGCCATAGAATTTTTGAACAAACCGGTGATCGCGGCGGTCAACGGCGTTGCCCTGGGGGGCGGAACAGAGCTTGCCCTGGCCTGCGATATTCGCATTGCATCGCTAAACGCTTCCATGGGCCTCACCGAAACACGGCTGGCCATCATTCCCGGCGCCGGCGGCACCCAAAGATTGCCAAGACTTATCGGCCGCGGAAAAGCCAAAGAACTCATCTTTACCGGCCGCCGGGTAGACGCCGCAGAAGCCTTGCAAATCGGACTTGTTAATCAAACCTGCCCAGCGAATGCACTCATGGACGAATGCCTGAAAATGGCCGCCATGATCCGTGAAACCGGACCGATCGCCATTGAGCAGGCCAAGTTCGCCATTAATTACGGACTCGAGACAGATCTTAACACCGGTTTGGGGATTGAATCAAACGCTTACTGGGTAACCATTCCCACCGAAGATCGCCTGGAAGGTCTGGCCGCTTTTCAGGAAAAGCGAAAACCGGTGTATAAAGGCAAATGAATATTTAGAGTATAGAGGGCAAGGTGACGGACAACAAATCCGAAAATCGAATATTCTGGGAAAACGAGGAAAAAAAACTTCAAGAGCGCGTCGAGCAGGCCATGTGGCCCGGTGGCCAGAAGGCGGTTGACAATCTGCTCAAACAGGGCAAACGCCCTGTAAGGGAACTGATAGTCAAACTGATCGACCCTCAAACACCGTTTTTTGAACTCAGCCGGATCGCGGGCTTTGGAATCGATTACCCCGGGGTGGCTGATGTACCGTGCGGCGGACTGGTGACCGGGCTGGGAAAAATCCACGGCAACTGGACCATGATTATTGCCAACGACAGCCGGGTCAAAGCCGGCACCTATTTCCCTATTACGTTGAAAAAGCATATGCGGGCCCAGGCCATTGCCGAACGCTGCGGGTTGAACTGCGTATACATTGCCGATTCCGGCGGGGCGTTTTTACCGATGCAGGCCGATGTTTTCCCGGATGATCAGCATTTCG
>JAHJGZ010000135.1 GCA_018823795.1 Candidatus Omnitrophota bacterium | reverse complement strand
ATGGGAAAACGTTTCATAAAAAATAGACTGAAGCGTTTCCTATCTCTAACGGGGTGAAGGAGTTTATCCATGCAACGCTATAAGTTTTTTTCATTGTTAACTATGATATCTATGCTGTTATTAATAATTACGCCTTTTGGATTTACACAAGAATCCGATTACCTCATCCAACCCGAAGATGTGCTCAAAATCACTGTTTATGAGCAGGAAGACCTTGATACCCGGGCGCGAGTGAGTGCGCAAGGTGAAATAGCAATGGCACTTATCGGTAAAATTTATGTCACCGGCTTCACGGTGAGTGAACTTGAAGATAAAGTGACACAATTGCTCGCCTTGGATTATCTTGTGCATCCACAAGTTCAAGTCTTTATCGATGAGTATCATGTAAAACAGGTATCAGTACTCGGTGAAGTAGAATTGCCGGGGAAGTATGATCTGTATACCGAAAAGGAGACAACAGTTCTCGAGGCCATTGCAATGGCGGGTGGATTTACTGATATTGCAAATGTCAACGGTACCAGAATAATTCGTAATGAGGACGGTATTGAAAAGACGGTTCCCGTTAGGATTACTGATATTACAAAAAAAGGGCAGAAAGAAAAAGATATTTCGCTTAAGCCGGGAGATATTATTTTTGTCCCCGAGAGTTTTTTTTAAAAGAACACGATATTGAAGATAAAGATCAAAGGGAACAGAAGCAATCAAAAGGGAGTAAGTATCCATGCAAACCTATGACGATTTTGGAGAGATGCATTTTAATGAATATGTTCGTATTATCATGAGCCGTAAGAATGTTGTGATCGGTTTTTTTGTGACTATTGTGTCCGTTGTCACGGTTGTAAGTTTTCTCATGCAGCCATCGTATCGAGCGACGGTAAAATTGCTTATTGATATTGAGGCACAACAGGTTGTCACAGCGAGCAATGATTCGGTGTCCGTAGGGAATAATTACTATGCATATAAGGAATACTTTGAAAGCCAAAAAGAGATCATTCAAAGCCGTAGTATAGCAAGAAAATCATACGAGATTCTCAAAAGAGAATTATTTAATGGAGTCGATTTTTTGGAAAGCATAGATCCGACAGAAGCTCTTATGAATATGATTACGGTAGAACCAATCCGCAATACCCGTTTCCTTTTACTCCACGTCGATAATAAGGATCCCAAGCGAGCACGTGATATAGCTAACCACGCTGCTAAGGCGTATGTCTCGCGTAATCTTTCATATATTACCAAAAATGAGGTGCTAAACTATCTAAAGAATGAATATATCAAGCTTCAGGCAAAACTCTCGGAATATTCAAAAGTTTATAAGCATAAGCATCCCAAAATGATTCGCTTACAACAGGAGATTGATCAGGTGGTAGAGCGGATGCAGACAGAAAAAGATCGGATAGATGGTTATGAATCGAGCGATACAATTCCTACCGTAGAAGAATCATCAGCCTCGAATTCGCTTCTTGTGGGAATTAAAGCGAATAATATTAGTATTCAAGATGAAGCCATCGAGCCCCGGTTTCCTTTTAAGCCAAATAAACGAAGAAATATACTGCTTGCAATGATCATTGGCTTTTTCGGCGGTATCGGACTTGCTTTTTTTCTTGAATATGTTGATGATACCATTAAAGGGGCAGACGATATAGCTCGTATCGTACAGTGGCCTTTTTTAGGGAATATACCACAGATGCTCGAAGACGAGGGGGAGGATTCTATTCGAAAAGACCTGTTTGCTCGTGATTACCCGACTGATCCGATATCTGAAGCCTATCGAACGGTGAGAACAAGCATCCTTTTTTCTTCGACTAAAGAAAAGCCGGTGAAAAGTATTCTCGTTACAAGTCCGGGACCCGCCGAAGGGAAAAGCGTTACGGTGTGTAATCTTGCATTGACGATGGTGCAGCGTGAAAGCCGTGTGCTTCTTATTGATGCGGATATGCGAAAGCCCCGCTTGCACGATGTTTTTAACAAAAAAAATGAAATAGGGTTGAGTAATTTTCTTGCAGGCCATGTGCCCTTTAAGGAAATTGTTCAGAAATCAGATATTGATAATCTTTCGTTAGTTTGTGCAGGCCCCATTCCGCCGAATCCGTCAGAACTATTGGGGAGCAGTCGTCTGAAAGAATTTATTCGAGAAGCAGAGAATGAATTTGATTTCATATTTTTTGATAGCGCACCGGTTGCAGTGGTAACCGATAGTGTTATTGTTTCTCATGTCGTTGATGGCGTCATAATAGTGCTTGAATGCGGAAAAACAAGCCGTAAGGTACTACCTCGTATTCATCAAACATTTCATGATGCCGGCGCCCGCGTTATCGGTGTTCTTTTAAATAGAATAGATATTACGGGCAGCCATTATGAATATTACTCGTATTATCATAAGTATTATGGGAGTGGATAAATCAAATAACAAATATCAAATAGCAAATGACAAACAAATTTCAATTACCAAATAACCGAAATCCAAAACTAACCGGTAGCGGTTATTGTTTTAAACATTGTAATTTAGGTATTGGGAATTATTTGAAATTTGATTTTTGGTGCTTGTGATTTATTTGCTATCTGGACTGCTAAGGCAAGCAAATAACAAAGTATAAATATCAAATAAATAGCAATTATCAAAATTCAAATGAGCAACTAAAACAATGGCTGAGAAGAAATACGATTTAGAAGAGCGGACATATGAATTTGCGAGAAACGTAGCTCATTTTTCTAAGAAGCTGCCAAAAAATACCGTAAATTTTAAGTATGTTGATCAGGTGATTAGATCTTCGGGGTCAGTCGGTGCTAATTATATTGAGGCGAATGAGTCGTTGAGTAAGAAGGACTTTGCCATGCGCGTTAAGATTTGCCGTAAAGAAGCAAAAGAATCAGCATACTGGCTGCGACTCATCGTTGATACTAATCCAAATGAGTTCAGTAAAGAAGGTGGCGCTCTTAAAAACGAAGCAGAAGAGCTAAAGAAAATATTTTCAGCAATAATCAATAAATCTAATTGAATATTTGAGAATTGTTATTTGTGATTTATTTGTAATTTGATATTTGATGCTTGGGATTTAAAATAAGGCATCAGTGCATATATCCGTTCTCTAAAACAAGCTAATTAACTATTTTTTTAATTAACTAGTTCTCTAATTAACCAGTTAACTAGTTTTCTAATTAACTTATTAAGCATTTGAGAATTGTTATTTGTGATTTATTTGTAATTTGATATTTGATGCTTGTAATTTAAAATAAGGTATCAGTACATATATCCGTTCTCTAAAACAGACCAGTTAACTAATTAACTATTTTTTTAATTAACTAATTAACCATTTAACTATTTTTCTAATTAACTAATTGAGCATTTGTAAATTGTTTGTTGTAATTTATTTGTTATTTGCCTGCCTGTCGGTAGGCAGGATGCTTGGGATTTAAAATAAGGTATCAGTGCTTACATTCGTTCGCTCAAACAGGCTAATTAACTATTTTTTTAATTAACTAATTAACCAGTTAACTATTTTTCTAATTAACTAATTGAGCATTTGTAAATTGTTATTTGTAATTTATTTGTTATTTGCCTGCCTGTCGGTAGGCAGGGTGCTTGATGCTTGTAATTTTTTTATTTAAAGAGATCTTTTCACAATTAACCAATTAACTAGTGTTCTAATTAACTAATTAACTCCTATTCAAAGTGTACATTATGATCGACCTCCACTGTCATATACTTCCCGGTATCGATGATGGACCCCCTACGATTGACGAAGCTCTCCAAATGTGCCGTATTGCCGTTCAGGATGGTATTACCTCAATCGTTGCTACACCACACATGCGAAAAGGTGTTTATAGTACCAATAAAACACAAATACTAAAGGCTGTTCAGTCGTTACAATCTGACCTAAAAAAAAATAACATTGATGTAGCAATCCTGCCGGGACATGAAGCATACATCAGCGAAACATTGCTTCGTGATATCGATACGGGGCAGGTCCTGACGATTAATGACGCCATGAAGTATATGAGCCTTGAAATGCCGCATGATTCCGTTCCATTTTATATCGAAGATGTGTTGAAAGAACTAAAAGGAATCAATATTATTGGCATTATAAGCCATCCGGAACGCAATTTTCAAATAAGGCAAGATTGGAGGATTCTCAAGAAAATTGTCAAATTAGGTGCACTGTCACAGATAACAGCGATGAGCATAACGGGTGAATTTGGTGAGGGGGTTAAAAAAACAGCGGTTACATTACTTAAAAAAGGGCTTGTTCATATGGTCGTATCAGACGCTCATTCGGCTGATAAACGTATGCCGATTTTATCAAAAGCAGTTCAAGAAACTGCTCGAATCATAGGTGAAAAAAAGGCGTTGGCAATGGTTAATTGTAAGGAAGTAATACAGCGAGTGCAGAATCTGGATACATTGACAGTAAGCTAAGAGTTTATGTAGTGCGATAATTAAAGAAACTTAAAGAACAAAAAATGAAATAGCTCATTTATGCCAGATTTATTTGAATCCCTACGGCGAAGCCTCAAGCCTTTTTTTAAATGGATCCCACCTTTTTATAGAGAAAAAATAATATATCCGTATATAACATATTACACAAAACCGCTAAAAGTTCCAAAGCCACACGTCGTTGTGCTGGAACTGTCGAACCTATGTAATCTTAATTGCAAGATTTGTACACGCCCTGATTCTGATGCACCCGTTGGCAATATGGATGTAGCTCTAGCAAAGGATGTCATTAAAAAAGCACGTGATTGTGGCATACAGCAACTTGGCTTTCATACGGTTGGAGAACCGTTATTATATCCTCATTTAAAAGAAGTGCTACTGTTTGCAAAAGACGTAGGCTTTCCAATAGGGATTAGTACCAATGCAAACCTCTTAACCAAAGAGAAAGCTGACATGTTGTTAGCTCTTAATATAAACAATATTAGGGTTTCATTAGAGGGGACTGGCGAAATCTATAATGAATTAAGAGAAAAAGGCGATTTTTTTACCGCAATCGAAAACATTAAATACATTCATAATAAACGAGTTAATGATAGGAGCCCCCGTATTAGCCTTAATTATGTACTGACTAAAGATAGTATAAAAAGCATTCAGGATTTTCAAAAGAATTACGCATATTTATTTGACCACATTACCTATTGCCCGCTGATTAATCAAGGGTGTGTCAAAAATCCCTACGTCGAGAACAATTCAGTTGTTTTGCTTACGAATGATAAATATCCTTGTTTCAATTTATGGGTGAATATGTATGTAACATTTAATGGAGAAGTGAGTGTGTGTTGTGTTGACTATAACCATAAGCTTATTGTAGGCAACATTCAAAAAGATTCATTGTTGAACATATGGAACTCAAAACAATATCAGAGTTACAGAAGAATTAACAGGGAAGGACGCGTTAATGCTATCCCGTACTGCAAAAATTGTACAATGCCTGTTTTGCTCAGTAAATTTTACATGAAAAGGATTGCAAATCGTGTTAACGAAGAATGTGGGACCGATATTAAGATTTTGGATTCTATTTAATGCGGAGATGTCATGGAGATTGTTGTACCGCGATGAAAAAGAGACAATATAGTATTAATAGCATTTTATACCTAGGAATCTTATTCTTTTTAGTTATCCTCGCGTATGTTTTATTCAAAAAAGTACTGTCCAATACCTTGTCGTTGAAAAGCCTTATTGTCTATGTGGGGACGCCCAGTTGTTTCATCGTTCTTTTTATTTATATGCTCAGGATGAAAGATAATGTAAAGATAAATTTTATTATTGTGTCGTGCTCTCTTATCGTTTCATTATATTTCTGCGAGTCCACCCTTTATTATAGAGACCTATCGAAAAGCGGCATAGTGCCAAATGCTGCGGCGGCGAAAAAAAACGGAAAACATTTCGATACCCGAACGCGACTTGAGATCCTTTCCGAGCTTAATGAAAAAGGAATTCGATCATCACTTTCTTTTAGTCCGCGACAATTTACCTACATGTCAAAGCCCGGATTAATCGGCGGTATTACTATAGACAGCAAACTAATAATTCCTTTAGGCTCTGTTTCTCATGCTGTTATTCCGCTAGACAACGAAGGTGGAGAATGGACTTATTATAACAGTGACGAATATGGATTTAATAATCCAAAGGGATTATATGAACAAGGATTGGATATTGTAGCGTTAGGGGATTCATTTATTGAAGGGACTGGTGTAACAGTTGACAAGAATTCAGTTGCACTCATTCGTAAAAAATGCAAAAAAACATTGGCACTTGGCAAGTCGGGAAATGGCCCGCTTGCCATGTTAGGTACGTTTAGAGAATATGTCAAACCATTACAACCCAAAATAGTACTGTGGTATTATTACGAAGAAAATGACTTACAGGACTTGAAATATGAACGAGAAACTCAATTAGTAAAATATATGAACAAAGAATACAGGCAGGGGTTGCAGATGTATCAGAAGGAAATAGACGAGAAACTTCTTCAATATTGTGTACATGTGTTGAGTGAAAAGAAAAAAGAGGCAAACGACAAACGTAACTATGCAGTTTCTTTAGCCCCTCGTGTGTTCATAAAAAACATTTTCTTATTATCCCGGATACGAGAACGATTAACACTAAAAGAAAATCCTTTTAAAGAAAAGTTGCCACTATGTAAACAAATACTAGAACAAATAAAAGATTCGACCGATGCGTGGGGCGGAAAATTATATGTCGTATACTTGCCTGCTCATGCCTCATTTATAAAGGATTTAACACAACAACAGAGAGATACATTATTTAATCGCAAAGAAGTCTTAAATTGCCTCGCCTCTTTAAAAATTCCAGTTATCGATGTGTACGAGGCATTTAAGACGCAGGGTGACCCGCTCTCGAATTTTCCATTCAGGTTACGAAATCACTATAATGAGCGTGGGTATCAAATCGTTGCTGACGAAATTATAAAGGAGCTCCAGCTTTAGTGTTGTACTGGCTAATCGCAAGCATGGATCACACTAACCTGTAAAATGACAAAAGAATATGAATGCTCAATCAGAAAAGAATAATGTTCGTACGTTAGATTATTATAAGAGTTTTGTGAATAATAACATACTCTTGATAGTCGGTTCTATTTTAATTTATGCAAAGGGCATTATTTTATTGCCCATTATTATTAAAAACGCGGGGATTGCATTTTATGGCAGATATGTGCTTGTAGTTATAAGCATTAGTTTGATTGTCGGGATTTTTTCATGCGGGATCGGTTTTAAGTGTAAAAGATTCCTTCCCTCAGCTGAAGAAATGGCTGAACGACGAAAATTATTTTATCCACCGCTTATCATGCAATTACTCAGTATTGCCATGATTTCTGTAGTGGCGCTTATCTTTAACCAATTTATAAAAACAATAATTTTAAATAATCAATTTGACTATTCGATCACGCTTATCATTTCAATCTTGTTTCTATCTGTGGTATATAATATGGCAACAGATTATTTTCGTTATACGCATAGGGCAACGGTGTTCACTGTTGCGACAACAAGTGAGCCGTACCTAATGATTCTATTTGTTGTAGTCGGCGTATTTCTATGGCGACTCAATACACTGAATTTTTTCTTGTTTAGTTACGTGCTCTCATTGCTTTGCGTTACCATACCTCTTTTTGCGCTTATTATTAAAGAAATTGGTTTTAAATATGTCCGCATTCGGTTAAAAGATATCGCGGATGATGTCAGGCTGGGGTTTCCGTTAGTTTTGTCATATATTGTCGACTTTAT
>JAHJGZ010000241.1 GCA_018823795.1 Candidatus Omnitrophota bacterium | reverse complement strand
AGAGAAGAGGCCAGAAATGATTTCTATTTTTATATCGATGAGTTCCAGAACTTTGCCACAGATACTTTTGCCGAAATTCTTTCTGAAGCCCGAAAATATCGCCTGAACCTCACTCTGGCTCACCAGTACATGGGGCAACTGATTCCGAAAGTTCAAAAAACAGTGTTTGGTAACGTTGGTTCTATCGTAAGTTTCCGTGTGGGCGCGGATGATTCAAAGATTCTGGCTAATGAATATGCGCCTATCTTCAAAGAGCGGGATATCATCAATCTTGGTGTGCGGGAGTTTTACACAAAGATGTCTGTGAACGGCGAAATACGTGAGGCCTTTTCGGCCAGAACTCTGGATGTACCCAAGACTGAGAAGGATTACAGCAAAGAGATCATAAAACGATCGAGGAAGAAATATTGTAATACCAAGGCGGATGTCGAAAAACTACTCGGTAAATGGGATGAGGCAGGGGACTTTTCTGAGGCTAATACAGCGCCTGACATGGAGCAACCGTTCGAGGAGCCGTTGATCTAAATTCAATTCTTTAGCCTTTCCATTCCTTTTTTGTACACAATGGAACGATGTTCGATGGTCAGAATTCGAATGACTTCTTCGTTTATGCGAAATATGATGCGATAGTCACCTGATCGTAATTTGCGATATCCCTTAAGAGATTTTCGTAGGGGTTTTCCGAATTTCGCGGGATCAGTCATTAATTTTGTCTCAATTGCAAATTTAATCCGCTTTTTGTCGGTTGCGGATAATTTTTCGATGTCACTTTTTACTACTGATTCGTGATAAATAACTCTAAATATCATTTCCAGGCTTTTTCATGTTCAATATATTTGGCATCGGCAATATCCCTCTTTTCCGCTATTTCATTGAAAATTTCATCCTCCTCCAGTTCAATCGCCTTTCGAAGAAGATCGCTTACTTTGGTGGCTTGCGGTACTTCATCCCTTTTAGATAAGAGTCGTAAGATTTCTTCTATTTCTGAATCGACCGTGATGTTGATTCTTTTCTTGGCTGTTGGCATTTGATACATATGAATTCAATTAAAGTGTAACATAAGTGTATCACCTAAGTCAAGAATAATTTACATCTTCCGCACCACACCAACCACCTTTCCAAAAATCTTTAGTTCATTCTCGGGAATGATGGGGGAGTATTTGGGGTTGCCTGGCTGAAGGATGATTTGCCCATTTTTGGACCTGTCGAAGTATTTTACGGTATAGGCCCCATCGACAATGGCAACCACAATATCACCCACATTTACAGAGGCTTCGGATTCTACCACCACTTTGTCACCCTCCTGAATTCCGGCATCAATCATGCTGTCGCCACGGACGTTGATCAGGCAAGTTTTGGCTGGTTTTTTGACGAGGAAGTCATTAAGATCCACGTGATCCATCAGCGTTTCCTCTTCGGCTGTGGGCATACCAGCTTGTACGCTGTTAAACATAGGTAAGCCGAGCAGGTGTATTCCTGGCCTTAGGCGGCCCTTGTCCATTTTTTCCACAAAGTGGTCGTCGACCAGCTTGTTAACAAGCTTGAAGGCGGCATTTTTGGACTTAAAGCCAAAAAGCAGACAGATTTCGTCATATGTCGGCATGATTTTGTTCTGTCTGTAAAAAGCGCGGATACGTTCAATCTTTTCTTTAAGTTGATCAATCATATTGATTTAGGTTATTTGAGCTAGAAAGAAAAATCCAACAATGGTAACGATGATGAAGGCGGCGAGGAGTGAACTGGCAATCATATTATATAGATTAATAGGAATTAGGAATAAGCGGTTTGTTGATGGCTCTGCGGTAGCGGATGTAAGCCCTCAGAATGTATTCGGTAAGGAGTTTTGAGCGATGCGTCATGCGCAAGACCCTTTTGACGAAGCCGACCATAAAAGAAGTGGCACTGTCGAGACTTACCATGACACCGAGGGCCATGGCGATAAGGAGGATGGCGAGGAAGAAATTAGTAAGCATTGGGTTTGTTATTAGTGATCGCCCCTATATTATGAACATTTGTTCACCGATGCAAGTTAAAAGTGTACAAATGTTCACTAATTAGCTTGCGTTGAATTCAAAACATGTCAAAGACTCTGCTCGGGAGGTAGGGATCGAACCTACGGATGCTGGTACCAGAAACCAGTGCCTTACCACTTGGCGACTCCCGAACGGAAGCTTTGACCCTAATTGTTGCTTTCTTCTCTAATAATCTCCATTACCCTTTTTGCTGTCTCATCTAATTTGCCCTCTATATTTTCTACCATATAATCACAGTCT